>NZ_JBSFDD010000012.1:0-223618 GCF_053593715.1 Streptomyces sp. NPDC002125
ACCATTCGACGCACCATCCTGATTCACCGCAGAACCACGCACCACCGCCAACACCTCATGCCCCAACCGCCGAGCATCCGACAACCGCTCCAACAGCAGGACACCGACGCCCTCGGACCAGCCCGTGCCGTCGGCGGCCTCGGCGTACGGCTTGGGGTGGCCGTCGGCCGCGAGCGCGCGCTGCCGGGAGAACTCCACGAACGAGGTGGGCTTCGCCATGATCGCCACGCCACCCGCGAGGGCCAGGGAGCATTCGCCGGCGCGGAGGGCCTGGGCCGCGAGATGCACGGCGACCAGCGACGACGAGCACGCCGTGTCCACCGTCACCGCCGGGCCTTCAAGACCCAGTGCGTACGACACCCGCCCCGACGCCACACTCCCCGCGTTCCCCGTGCCCAGATAGCCTTCGAGTCCTTCGGGGACACGGCCCAGTTCGGTGGCGTAGTCGTGGTACATCACTCCGGTGAACACGCCGACGCCGCTGCCCCGCAGTGAGGTCGGGTCGATGCCCGCACGCTCGAAGACCTCCCACGACACCTCCAGCAGCTGCCGCTGCTGCGGATCCATCGCCAGCGCCTCACGCGGGGAGATGTCGAAGAACTCCGCGTCGAACGCTCCTGCGTCCCGGAGGAATCCGCCGTGCCGGGCGTAGGACGTACCTGGGCTGTCGGGGTCCGGGTCGTAGAGGCCCTCGAGGTCCCAGCCCCTGTCGTCGGGGAAGGGCGAGATGGCGTCGCCGCCCTCGGCGACCAGTCGCCACAGGTCGTCGGGCGACGCGATACCGCCCGGGAGCCGGCAGCCCATCGCCACGATGGCGACCGGTTCGTCGCCGTCGTCGCGTCGCCGGACACCACCGGCGGCGCCCACGGAGCGCGTCGGGGCGGCGCCCTCCGCCGCGCCGAGGAGCCGGGTGCGCAGGTGACGGGCCACCGCCGCGGGTGTGGGGTGGTCGAAGGCCAGGGTGGCCGGGAGCTGGAGACCGGTGCCCGCGGTGAGCCGGTTGCGCAGTTCGACCGCCGCGAGCGAGGTGAAGCCGAGGGCCTTGAACGGCCGGTCGGCACGCGCGGGTGTACTGCCGTCCTCCGGTTGCAGCCCGGCGACCTCCTTGCGTACGAGGTCGAGCAGCACGCGCTCCTGCTCGGCCTCGGAAAGGCCGGCGAGCCGCTCCCGCAGTGCCGCGGACGTGGCGTTGTCCGGAGCGGAGCTGCGGGTGGGGGCGTCGATCAGGCCCCGGAGCGGCGGGGCGATGGTGGTGCCCGCCGCCTCGGCCTCCAGCGCTTCGGGGGCGAGTCGCATCACGATGAGTGAGGTCCGGTCGGTGAGCTGGGCGGCGTCGAACATGGCTGTGCTCTGCTGCTCGGTCAGCCGGCCCAGACCCGCGGGTGCGGTCCTGCCGTCTCCTTCGAACGGCCCGGTGCGCAGGGAGAGTCCGGGCAGTCCGCGTGCGGCGCGGTGCTGGACGAGCGCGTCGAGGAAGACTCCGGCCACGGCTTCGTCGCTGTCGACGAACCCGCCCTGTACCGGGGCGTCCTGTGCGGGCACGCCGAGGACCCCGGTGACGGAGGAGTACAGAACGAAGGCCGACAGGTCGTCGTCGGAGGTCAGTTCGTGCAGATTGAGGGCGCCTTCCAGGACGGCCGTGAGGTCGCGGGTGTGGGCGCCTTCCGTGTGGACGATCGCCCCAGGCCTGCCGCCCCGGCGCTTCCCCGTCCGGTGCAGCAGCTTCTCCAGAGCTGCCCGGTCGGCGATGTCGCAGGCGGACAGGGTCACGTCGACGCCCCGCCCGGTGAGCTCGGCGCCCAGTTCGGCGGCTGCCCGGTCCGCCTGTCCGGTGGGGCTGACGAGGTGCAGCCGGCGGACTCCGTAGCCACCGACCAGATGGCGGGCCAGCGTCGCCGCGGCCGGCCCGTCGGCACCGGTGAGCAGTACCGGACGCCGGGGGTCGAAGGTGGCGGTGGGCTGTTCGGTGTCGGTGGAGGCGGAGACCCGCGATGCCCGGGGATGGAGGCAGACGCCGGAGCGTACGACGATCTGGGGTTCTCCCGAGGCCACCGCGTCGGGGAGTGCGTGGGCCGGCCTGTCGTCGTCGATGTCCAGGTCGATCAGCACGAGCCTGCCGGGGTGCGCGGCCTGGACGCTCCGTACGAGGCCCCAGAGGGGGGCCTGGATCAGGTCGGTCACGTCGTCCTCGGCGGCGACGGCGACCGCTCCCCGGGTCGCGATGACCAGGGTGGACGTCGCCGTACGGTCGTCGGCCAGCCAGCGTTCGAGCTGCTCGCCCAGGGTGCGGACGGTGTCCCGTACGGCGTCGGCGAGGCGGCCGGGCCTGCGGATTCCGGCTCCCCAGGCCAGTACGGTCACCTCCGGGAGGGGCTCGCCCGCCGCGGTGTCCCGGCGCAGTGCGTCCAGTGTCGGGTGCTCGGCGACGTGCTTGCCGAGCCCGCGCAGCCGGTCCGCCACACCGAAGGCATCGGCGCCGACGACCGCCCAGTCCTGGGAGAGCGGCCGGGGTGCGGGCACGGACGACTGGGGTATCCAGTCGAGGCGGAACAGCTGCTCGTAGTGGCTTCCGCCGCCGGCACGGAGCCTGGCGGGCAGTTCGAGCAGGACGTGGCGGGTGATCTTGCCGGAGGCCGTGCGGGGGATGCGGTCGATCTCGTAGAGCTCCTCGGGGACCTTGAAGTAGGAGAGACGGTCGCGGCACGCGGCGAGCAGCGCCTCCGGGTCGGCGCCCGTCCCTCCCGGCACGACGAAGGCCACCGGCACCTCGCCGAGCACGTCGTGGGGTTTGCCGACGACGGCGACGTCCGCGACGCCGGGGACGGAGCGCAGGACCTCCTCGACCTCGCCGGGGTGGATGTTCTCGCCGCCGCGGATGATGAGTTCCTTGATGCGGCCGGTGACGGTGAAGTAGCCGGCGTCGTCCCGACGGGCGAGGTCCCCGGTGTGGTACCAGCCGTCGCGAAGCGCTTCCGCGGTGGCCTCGGGCTGGTTGTGGTAGCCGAGCATCACGCTCGGGCCCCGGACCCAGACCTCGCCCTCCTGACCGGCCTGCGCGTCCAGGCCTGTCTCGGGGTCGACGAGGCGTACCCCGAGGCCGGGGACGGGGAGGCCGCAGGAGCCCTCGACCCGGGCGCCGGTGGGCCAGTTGATGGTGATCGAACCGCAGGTCTCGGTGGAGCCGTAGGCGTCGAGGAGCGGCGCGTGGAACGCCTCCTCGAACGACCGGCGCAGGGCCGCCGTCGTGACCGCTCCGCCGACGAGGCACATCCGGAGGTCGGGCGCCTCGAAGTTCTCCTCCCGTGCGGCGCGCACGAGTTGGTGGTACATCGTGGGTACTCCGGCGAGGAAGGTGGACGCCTCCTCGCGCAGCGCGTCGAGCACGTCGGCGGCGGCGTACCCGTCGACGATGCGGGCGGTGGCTCCGACGGCGGTCACGCCCAGGACGCAGACGATGTGGGAGAGGCTGTGGAACAGGGGCAGCGGCCACAGGACCCGGTCGTCCGCGCTCAGGGCGGGGATGGGCGCGTAGCAGGCGGCCACCGACCAGAGGCAGTTGCGCTGCGTGGAGAGCACGCCCTTGGGCCGGCCGGTGGTGCCGGAGGTGTAGAGCATCCAGGCGGGGTCGTCGAGGCCGAGGTCGTCCCGGGGCGGTGTGGCCGGCTCGGTGGCCGCCAGCGTCTCGAAGGAGTCCGTGCCCACGGGGGCCGGGCCGTCACCGGTGACCAGGACGCGCAGGTCGGCGCGGTCGGCAAGGAGGTGCGCGAGCTGCTCCGCACGCGTCGGGTCCGTGATCACGAGGCGTGCGCCGCTGTCGTCGAGGAGGTAGGTCAGCTCGGCTTCGGTGATCCGCGGGTTGATGGGTACGCCGATCACCCCGGCCCTGGTGAGGGCGAGGTAGCTCTCGACCGTCTCCACGCTGTTGCCGAGCAGGATGGCCACGCGGTCGCCGGGATGGAGTCGGCGCTCGGCCAGGTGGCCGGCCAGGTGGCGGGTGCGCTGCTCGAGTCCGGCGTAGGTCACACTGCGCAGGGCGTCCCGGAAGGCCACCTTGTCGCCGAATTGCCGGGCGTGCTCCGCCAGCAGTTCGGGCAGTGGCCGAATGAGCTCCGTACGCAACAATGCCTTCACATCCCTCGGTGACGTGGAACGCCGGAATAATGGAGCCGATGCGTGGGCGGGACTTCGTACACATGGAATTCACCATGCCGCCCTGCATAACGCCGTTCGCACGTCCAGTGTTGACGCGCGGGAAGGCGGGGCCTCCCCTAACCAGCCCCCTATGCCAGCCCTTACCACTGCTTGTGGGCCGTTCTCAGGTCTGCCGGAATGGAAAACGGCATCCCGCGCGAAGAGGCCCCGCAGCACGGTGGGCCCCGACACGTCGGACGTGTCGGGGCCCACGGTGCGCGGTGGATTCGGTCAGCGGGTCACGCGGTGCGAGGGCACGGGCAGCAGGGCCAGCAGGTCTCCGGGGGCGTGCAGAGCGGCGTCCGGCCCTTCCGCGTGCAGGGCCTCGGCGTCCGCCTCGCCCCACAGGGCCGCGACAGCCGTCACCTTCGCGGCGCGGGCGCTCGCCAGGTCGGTCACCGCGTCGCCGATCATCATGGCCTCGCCCGCCGGCACGTCGAGCAGGTCGAGTGCGCGCAGGACGATGTCGGGGGCGGGCTTGGCCCGGGCCACCTCGTCGGAGCCGATGACGTGCTCGAAGGAGCCGAGGAGTCCGAGCCGGTCGAGCAGGGAGCGGGCGCGGGGCCCGCTCTTGCCGGTGGCGACGGCGAGCCGCAGCCCTCGCCCTCTCAGCTCCGAGAGCAGTTCGGGTACGCCGTCGAACACGGTCACCTGGTGGGCGAGCCGGTAGCTCTCCCGTACGAACGGGGCCTCCAGCTCACCCGGCAGGCCCATGATGCTCATGATGTCGGGGAAGTACCGGCCCAGGTGGCGGCTGTACTCCTCGAAGGGTGCCTGGCCGTCTCCGACGACCTCGGCGTACGCGGTCAGGAACGCCTGCCGCATCACCGCGAAGCTGTCCACGATCACCCCGTCGAGATCGAAGATCACGGCGCTGGGTTCGGGAAGAGTGGCCGAGGGGGTCGTGGCGGAAGGCTGGAGCGGGGTGTGCATGAAGCTCTCCGTAGGTTGTCGGGCGGCCCACGTCCGGGCCTCAGTGGGCGGCCCGGCCGGCCGGCACCGGGCGGGAGGGGCCCGCGGAGCGGGCGGAGGCGTAGAGGCGTTCGATGACGGAGATCGTCTGCCGGGCCTGCGCGACGGCGGCTCCGCGGCTCGCGGGATCTCCGAGCCGGACGAGGATGTCGTCCAGCTGCCGGGCGTACTCGGCGCCGACCGGGTCCGGGGTCAGCGGGATCTCGGTCGTCCTGCCGTCGGCGGTGCGGGTGAGCACGGGGTCCTGCCGGTTGGGGCTGAAGCCGAAGGTGCAGCTGAGCGTCACGCTGCCGGCGCTTCCCTCGACGGAGACGCGGGTGACGTCCCGGGCCTCGTGCGACGCCCAGCTCGCCCGCAGCGCCACGGATGCGCCCTGCCCGGTGACCAGGAAGCCGCGTGCGGTGTCCTCGACGTCCCTGGTCCCCGGTGCCGTGGGGCCGACGGGCAGGCCGGTCCCCTCGCCGCGCCAGGGCGCCTGCCGGGAACGGCTGTTGACGAAGTCGTCGGTGACCGTGCCGACGACCTGCTCGAACTCCGAGGGGCCCAGCAGCGGGCCGATCGTGTCGAGGAGGTGCCAGCCCAGGTCGACCAGCGCTCCGCCTCCGGCCAGCCTCCTGTCGGTGAACCAGCCGCCCGCGTCCGGGATGCCTCCGGCCCGCACCCAGGACACGTCGATGTGCCGGATCCGGCCGAGGTCCGCGGCGATGGCGTGCAGGGCCCGCACATCGGAGCGGTGGCGGGCGGCGCTTCCCGCGAGGAGCACCGCTCCGCCCGTCCGTTCGGCCTCGGCCAGCCGGTCCGCCTCCTCGACGCTGAGGCAGACCGGCTTCTCCAGGAAGACCGGGATGCCCCGGGCGAGCAGCCGCGTGGCGACGGAGGTGTGCAGATGGTTGGGCACCGCCACGACGGCCAGATCGACCAGGGAGGCGTCCAGTTCACGGTCGTGCGAGAACACCTGGGGGCTGCCGCTGCCGGCGAACGCCCGGCGGCCCTCGGCGTCGGGCTCGACCACGGCGGTCACCGTGTATCCCGGGTGCTCGGTCAGGCGCGGCAGGAAGATGGTCCGGCCTGCCCAGCCGAGCCCCACCACGGCGACCCTGACCGGCCTGCCGTCCCCCGTCGCGGCGCTCACGCCGCGGCCAGGACGTCGGCCACGATCTCGGCGATCTCGTGCATGTTCCGCTCGGAGCCCAGCAGCGTGCGGTGGTGCAGCCAGATGCCGTCGGAGGTGAGCGCCTCGGTGTTCGGGCAGCGGCGGGCGAGTTCGTCGACGGAGGCCTGGGGCGCCCCGGTCTCCCAGAACCCGTCGGACCGGTAGATCGCCCGGAAGACCACGAAGGCGGGCAGTCCCCGGGCGATGAGCTCGTCGACGAGGGCGTTGCGCCGCTCCTCGCCGATGCCGGGTATGCGGAACATGGCCATGTAGTGGGGAATCCGGTCCGCGCGGTCGTCGCGGCCCTGGGGCACCACACCGGGGATCTCGGCCAGGAGCCGCTTGAGCAGCGGCGAGCGCTGCTCCCTGGTGGAGATCTGCCCGTCGAGGCGGCGCAGCTGCGCGCGCAGGACGCTCGCCGAGAACTCGTTGAGGCGGAAGTTCGAGCCCGAGGTCTGGTGGAAGTACTTACGGTCGCTGAACGGCCGCCCGCAGCTGTGCCGCAGGAACGCTTCCTCGTAGGACGCGTTGTCCGGGAAGGTGACGGCGCCGCCCTCTCCCGCGGTCATCAGCTTGCCGTTCTGGAAGCTGAACGCGGCGATCGAGCCGAGTTCTCCGACCTTGCGTCCCTGCCACTGCGCGCCGTGGGCGTGGGCGGCGTCCTGGATCACCGGTACGCCGCTGTCGGCGGACAGCTTGTCCAGGGCGTCCATGTCGGCCAGGTGGCCGGCCATGTGGACGGGCATGATCGCCCGGGTGCGTTCGTTGACCGCCGCCTCGGCGGCCCCGATGTCGAGGCAGTAGGTGTCGAGGTCGACGTCGACGGGCACGGCCACGGCGCCGAGGCGCTGGGCGGCCTGGGAGGACGAGATGAAGGTGAACGCGGGCACGATCACCTCGGTCCCGGGTCCCACGCCGAGCACCTGGAGGGCGAGCTCCAGGGCGTGGGTCCCGTTGGTGACGGCGAGCGCCCGCTCGGCCCCGTGGTATTCGGCGAATTCCCTCTCGAAGGAGTCGACCTCGCTGCCGCCCATGCGCCACCACTGGCCTTGTTCGAGCGCGCGGATGAGGCCTTCCCGTTCATCTGCGTCGTACTGCGGCCACTCGGGAAATACCGGAGCCTGGTGTTCGGTCGTACCCATATTCCGCTGCCTTTCTTGTCGAGGACGCGGTTTTTCGGCACGCTAACCCACGCAATGGCAAGCCGTCACTTCCCCTAGCGACCCCCCTATGTTTCTCCTGTTCCGATTTCTTTCCACCGGTTTTACGGAAGCCTCGGAGAAGGGCTGTTATAACGGGGACATGACCGAGCTGCTTTTGTTGAACGGACCGAACCTGGGGATTCTCGGCCGCCGCGAGCCGGAGGTGTACGGCACCGATACGCTCGCGGACATCGAGGAGTCGGTGGCCCGGGAAGTGGCGGGGCGGGGCTGGAAGGTCGTCTCCGTCCAGCGCGAGTCCGAGGGTGAACTGATCCAGGCGGTGCAGGAGTCGTACGACACCGTCGGCGCCATCATCAATCCGGGCGCCCTGATGATCGCCGGCTGGAGCCTCCGTGACGCCCTGGCCTCCTATCCGCGTCCCTGGATCGAGGTCCATCTGTCGAACGTGTGGGCACGGGAGGCCTTCCGTCACGAGTCGGTGCTCGCTCCCCTGGCCGTCGGTGTGATCGCCGGGCTGGGAGCGCACGGCTACCGGCTCGCCGCTCAGGCGCTGTCGGCCAGGATTCCGGCCTGAGGACAACGCCTCTGGCCGGCCACTACAGCGACCGGGAGTCGTCATCGGCCATCTGGGAATCGACGTGGGCGGCACCAAGGTGGCGCTGCGGGTGGAGGACGGCGGCGGCACGAGGTGGCTGGAGTCGGACCTCCGCTGGCAGACGTCCTCGGACAGCGCCCGGGACTGGAAGCAACTGACGTGCTCCGTCGAGTCGTTGTGCTCCGCGTGGGGTGAGCCCATCCGCTCGGTCGGTGTCGCGATGCCCGCGACACTGGACGGCGGGGGCCGCGTCTCCGTGTGGCCGGGCCGTCCGCACTGGGCCGGACTCGGCCTGCGCGACGCCCTGGCGGAGCTGTTCCCCGGCGCCGGGGTGCGGATCGCGGACGACGGGGATCTCGCGGCCCTGGCCGAGGCGGAGCGGGCCGGATGCCGGAATCTGGTCTATCTCGGTGTGGGCACCGGCATCGGCGGTGGCGTCGTGGTGGACGGACGGCCGCTCCCCGGCGCCGGCCGGGGCTCCTGCGAGGTCGGCCACATCGTCGTGGAGCGCGAGGGAGCGCGCTGCGACTGCGGGAGGAACGGCTGCGTGCAGGCCCTCTCGTCGGGCCCGGCGACACTGCGGCGGGCCGCCCGCATCCGTGGTGGCCCGGTGGACTACGAGGCGCTGCGCGACGGATACGCGTCGGGGGCGGCATGGGCGGTGGCCGCCGTCGCGGAGAGCGGCGCGGCCCTCGCGGCGGCGGCGGTGAGCCTGTGCGAGCTCACCCGCCCCGAACTCGTCCTGATCGGCGGCGGTTTCGCGGCCGGGCTGCCGCAGCTGGTTCCCGCCGTGGCCGCGCACACCCGCGCACTGGCCCGGCCCGGTTCGCCTCCGGTTCCGGTGAGGCCCGCCGCTCTCGGCGGGCTCTCCTCGCTGTACGGAGCGGTGTCCCTGGCGCGTTCCGCGGCCCCCGGGCCGCAGGAACGCCCTCAGCAGCAGAGAATCGGAGAAGAGACATGACCGCCGTACCCGCCGTCGCGCACCGGCGCATCGAAGTGCCGCTGGCCGGACGTGGCTACACCGTCCATATCGGCCCGGGGGTACGGCACTTGCTCCCCGAGGTCGTCGCCGCGACGGGCGCGCGGCGGGTGGCGGTGGTCACGGCGAGGCCCGCCGGGTGGACACCCGATCCGGGTGTGCCGTTCCTGACGGTGCCCGCCCGGGACGGCGAGCGGGACAAGACGCTGGCCTGGGTGGAGGAACTCTGCTCCCTGTTCGCCTCGTTCGGGCTCAGCAGGTCGGACGCGGTCGTCTCGGTCGGCGGTGGCACGACCACCGACTCGGTCGGCCTGGCCGCGGCGCTCTACCATCGCGGCGTCCCCGTGATCCATCTGCCGACCTCGCTGCTGGCCCAGGTCGACGCCAGTGTGGGCGGGAAGACCGCCGTAAACCTCCCCCAGGGCAAGAACCTGGTGGGCGCCTACTGGCAGCCCCGTGCCGTTCTCTGCGACACCGACTATCTGGAGACCCTGCCGCCGCGTGAGCGGATCAACGGGCTGGGGGAGATCGCGCGCTGCCACTTCATCGGCGCGGGCGATCTGCGCGGGCTCCCGCTGCACGAACAGATCGCGGCGAGCGTCGCGTTGAAGGCCTCGGTCGTCGCGTCCGACGAGCGGGACGCCGGTCCCCGGCATCTCCTGAACTACGGCCATACTCTCGGTCACGCGCTGGAGCGGGCCACCGGGTTCGCGTTGCGCCACGGCGAAGCGGTGGCCGTGGGGACCGTGTTCGCCGGCCGGCTCGCGGGCGCGCTGGGCCGGATCGGGGCGGACCGCGTCGCCGAGCACGAGGAGGTCGTGGCGGGCTACGGTCTGCCGACCGCGCTGCCGCCGGGCGTGGACACGGCGGAGCTGATCGCGCTGATGCGGCTGGACAAGAAGGCCACATCGGGGCTCACGTTCGTCCTGGACGGTCCGCGCGGAGCGGAGCTGGTGCGGGACGTCCCCGAGCGCGCGGTGGCGGCCACCCTGGACGCCATGCCCACGGGGCCGGTCCCGCATGCCTGAGATCAGCGGCACGACGAGGCTCTTCGCCGTACTCGGAGATCCGGTGGTCCAGGTCCAGGCCCCCGCGCTCCTCAACCCGGTCTTCCGCCGACTGGGCCTGGACGCGGTGCTGTTCCCCGTGCACGCACCCGCGGGTGAGCTCGGCCCGGTCATCACGGGGCTCCAGCGCATCGGCAATCTCGACGGGCTCCTCATCACCGTCCCGCACAAGATGGAGGCCTGCCGGTACGCGGACGAGCTCAGCCCCGCCGCCGCCCTGACCGGCAGCACCAACGCGATGCGCCGCGACCCCGACGGCCGTTGGTACGCCGACAACTTCGACGGTGCCGGTTTCGTCGCGGGGCTGCGGGGCGCCGGGCACGACCCGCGCGGCAGGCGGGTGTTCCTGGCCGGTGCCGGTGGCGCGGGCACGGCGATCGCCGCCGCGCTGCTGGAATCGGGCGTCGCGCACCTCTCCGTGTACGACCCCGCGCCCGACCGTTCGGCGGCGCTGGTCGGCAGGCTGCGTGGCACCGCCCCCGCCCGCGTCGTCGGTGCCAGCGCGCCGCGCCCCCGCGACGCCTGGCTGGCCGTCAACGCGACACCGCTGGGGCTGCGCCCCGGAGATCCGCTGCCGTTCGCTCCGAGTGAGCTGCCCGCCGGGGCCGTCGTGGCCGACATCGTGATGCACCCGAGGGACACAGCCCTGCTCCGGGAAGCCGCCGCGCAAGGGCTCGCCGTCCATCACGGTATCCACATGCTGGACAGACAGGTGGGTCTCTATCGCGAGTTCTTCCGCCTCGACACACCGGCCCCGTGACCCCGCCACGCTCCTGAACAGGGATTACACGCTTCCGCCACCGGACTGTGAACAGCTCGCTGCCCCGTCCACGACAGGACTGTGAACAGACCGTAAAACGCGGCGGCGGCTCCGGCATGCCCCTCCTATGCTGGGCGCCCGGGATCGTTCGGCATGACTGTCGGACCGGCTCGACGGCTTCGTGTGCGCGGCGCCTCGCCCGTTCCGCGTGGCCGGCCAAGAACGGGGGGCGTATGCGTTTCAATCTGCTGGGGCCGTTGGAAGCCACGGACCACGGGGTTCCCGTGCCGCTCGGAGGCGTCAACCAGCGGGCGGTGCTCGGCTACCTCCTGCTGCACCCCAACAAGGTCGTGGCGACCGGCGAGCTCGTCCAGCGGCTGTGGGGCGCCGGGGCACCCCCCACCGCCCGCAAGATGGTCCAGAACGCCGTCGCCGGGCTGCGCAGGGCACTGGCCGGGGACGACACCGTGTCGCTGTCGACCTCCCCGCCCGGTTACATGCTGCGGCTCGCCCCCTCGGACATCGACCTGGCCCGCTTCGAGGACCTGGTGCAGCACGGACGTGCCGCTCTCGCCGCGGAGT
Source organism: Streptomyces sp. NPDC002125 (assembly GCF_053593715.1). Taxonomy (NCBI): domain Bacteria; kingdom Bacillati; phylum Actinomycetota; class Actinomycetes; order Kitasatosporales; family Streptomycetaceae; genus Streptomyces; species Streptomyces sp. NPDC002125. The sequence goes on from NZ_JBSFDD010000012.1 coordinate 11,463, forward strand.
CCTGGGCCGTGGCGGCGCGGTCCCTGCGCGAGGCGCTCGCGCTCTGGCGTGGTCCGGTGCTGGCCGATGTCCTGGAGACGGGCGTGACCTGGCCGGAACTGGCCGTGGTGCGGGAGGCGCGGCTGACGGCCTTCGAGGACTGCGCCGAGGCCGAACTGGCGCTCGGCCGCCACCGCGAACTCGTCGGTGAGCTCGCCGCCATGGCGGAGGAGGAGCCCGTACGCGAACGGCTCTGCGGGCTGCTGATGCTGGCGCTGTACCGCTGCGGGCGCCAGCCGCAGGCGCTGGCCGTGTACCAGGGCATCCGCGACAGGCTGGTCAACGGCTTCGGCCTCGATCCGGCCCCCGAACTCCAGGACCTGGAACGCGCGATCCTGAACCAGCGCCCGGCGCTCGCCTGGCACCCGGGAGCCGAGCCGGCCGCGCTCGCCGCTCCCGCCGGCCCCGCCGAGGGGAGCTCCGCCGCCCCGACGCCCGGCCTGCTCTCCCTCCCCGCCGCCTCGGGCCCGTGCGGCGCCGGGCAGCCGGCCGAACCCGCCGCTCCGGCCGCCGCGCCCCCGGTCGGGCGCCTGCCACGGGCGATGACCGAGCGCAAGCAGGCCAGTGTGCTTCTGGTGCGCGCGCGGGTGGAGGCCGCCGGGGACGACCCCGAGCAGGTCGACGAGGCGCTGAGGGTCCTCACGCGCATCGTCGTGGAGGAGGCGGCCCGCTTCGGCGGACTGGTCCGGGGCGCCGTCGGTTCCGTACGGTCGGTTCTCTTCGGCGTCCCCCGCACCTACGAGGACGATCCCAGGCGGGCCGTCCGGCTGGCCCTCGCCATCCGTGACCGGCTCCACGGCAGGCCCGGCCGGTCCATGGCCATCCGGATGGCCGTCGCCACCGGCGAGGTCCTCGCGACGTACCGCGACGCCGACGACGAGGAGCCCGAGGAGGTATCGGGCTCGGTGCTGGACGAGTGCGAGGCCCTGCTCGCGCTCGCCGGCCGGGAGGGCGTCCGCATCTCCGACACGACGCTCAGGGCCAGCGGTTACCTGTTCGACCACTCCGCTCCGGGCGACACGGGTGACGGACGGCAGGTCTCCGTCGTGCTCCCCTCCCCCGCCTCTCCGCCGCCGGCCACGAGGCTGCTCGGCCGCGAACGTGAACTGGACATCCTGTCGGGCCTGTTGAGCGACACACTACGCCGCAGCCGGCCCCATCTGGCCACCGTCCTCGGCGAGTCCGGCATCGGCAAGAGCCGCCTGGTCGCGGAGTTCGGACGGTCGCTGCAGAACCGGCGCGAACCCGTACGGCAGTTCTCGGTGCGCGTCCCGGCCTTCGGCGGCGGCAGCTCATCGGCCCCGCTGGCCGCCGTCGTGCGGTCGTACGCCGGTATCGCCGAACGCGAACCGGAGGCGCTCGCCGAGCAGAAGCTGACCACGGCCGTCCGTCGGCTGATCGGCCCGGGCGACGAGGCGGACTGGATGCTGGGTCTGCTGCGCCGCTTCATCTCCCCTCCCTGGCCCGCCATGGACGGCACCGAGGAGGAGGAGACGCTGCGGGCCGTGCAGCGCCTCATCGAGGAGGTGGCGGCGGAACGGCCCACCGTGCTCCTGCTGGAGGACATGCACCTGGCCTGCCGCGGCTTCCTCGACCTGGCCGAGGACCTCACCGAGCGTCTGGCCCATGTGCCGCTGCTCGTCGTCGTCACGGCACGGCCGGAACTGAGGGAGCGCAGACCGCGCTGGACGTGCGGCAAACGCGATGCGACCACGTTCGTCCTCGACCCGCTCCCCGACGAGACCGTCGCCGGCATGCTGACCGGGCTGCTCGGCCGGCCGGTCGGCACGGCGGACGACGCGGACCTCCTCTCCCTCGTGGGCGGCATCCCGCTGTTCGCGGAGGAGTACGCCCATGAGCTGAGGAACCGCCAGCGCGACAGAAGGCCGCCGGTGCCTCCCCGGGTCCGCAACATCGTCGCGGCGAGGCTGGACACGCTGCCGCCCACGCGGAAGACCCTGCTGCGGGACGCGGCGGTCCTCGGGGGGCCGATCAGGGCCGACGGCGTGGCCGCCCTGTCGGGCCGCGATCCCGAAGAGGTCGCGGCGGGGCTCAAGCAGCTGGAACGGAAGGAGTTCCTGCGCCGCGTCCGGAACAGCACGCTGCGACGGGAGGCCGAATACGTCTTCCGCCACACGCTGGTGCGCGAGGTCGCGTACGCCCAGCTGCCCCGCCGCGACCGGGTCCTTCTGCACCGGCGGGCCGTCGACTGGATCGCCCTGCTCCCCGCCGACCAGGGCGATCTGCTCGTCCACCACTACCGGCGGATCCTGTCGCTGACCGCCTCCACGGGCCGGCCCACCGCGGCCCTCGTCCAGCACATCACCCAGGCCCTCACCGAGGCGGGCGGACGGGCCTTCGACGCGGGCGCCCACCGGAGCGCCATGCGCTGCTACCGCAGCGCCGCCGAACTCTCGCCCAGCGCGGGCACGGCACGGCGGCAGCTTCTGCTGCTGAGCGCGCGGGACGCGGAGCCGATGACAGCCGGGATGGCGCACCCGATGTGCTGCTGAGACGGTGCGGGCCGCGGGCGCGCGGTGCACGGGCGCGCGGGGTCCACTTGCCTACGGTTCAGGGTCGTACGGGGTTCACGGGCGTACGCCACGCAGTCCGGGGTGACATGTCAACCCGCCCCTGTCTGCCGGTAGAATCACCGGCCATGACCAGCACCGCGGACCACCTCTCGGCACGCGAAGATCGCGTCTGGCGCGCGTACTTCGAGACGCAGGTGCTGTTCTGGCGGCGCCTCGCCCAGCAGCTCCAGCAGGACACGGGCCTGTCGGAGCCCGACTTCGCCATCCTCAGCGCCCTGGTGGAGGCACCGGACACCCGGCTGAGGGCCTTCGAGCTGAGCGGTGTCACCCAGTTCGAGAAGAGCCGGCTGCACCACCATCTGAACCGGATGATCGGGCGCGGCCTGCTCACCCGCGAACAGTGTCCGGGCGCCTCGCGCGGCACCGTGATCGCGCTGAGCCCCGAGGGCCGCGGCGCCATCGAGGCCGCGCTGCCCGTCCGCGCCGAGCACATCCGCCGCGCGCTCACGGCCCCGCTGGACGAGGGGCAGATCGACGCCCTCACCGAGATCTCCGAGACCATGCTCGCCCATCTGCGCACCACGGACGGCACGCAGGACGAAACCGAGGGCGGCTGCGGCTGAGGGCTGAAACCGAGGGCGGCTGCGGCTGAGGGCTGCCCAGCCCTCGGGGCTTCGGATCAGGCCGGGCTCGCGTGCCCTGGCCTGATCCGGACGAATGGCCTCAGGAGACTTCTCCGGACGGGACGGCGGCGGTATTGCCGGTGGGTTCCATCAGCCATACCGTGCGCCCATGGAGCTGGAGTTGCGTCACCTGCGCACCGTACGGGCCATCGCCGACACCGGCAGCCTCACCAAGGCCGCGGCGGCTCTCGGGCTCGCGCAGCCCGCGCTCAGCGCCCAGCTCCGGCGGATCGAGAAGGCTCTGGGCGGGCCCCTCTTCGACCGGGACCACACGGGTGCCCGGCCGACCCTGCTGGGCGAACTGGTCCTGGAGCGGGCCCGGGTGGTACTGCCAGCGGTGAGCGGTCTCCAGGAAGAGGCGGTGCGCTTCGCCAACGCCTGGGCCACGGTGGAGCGTTTCCGGCTCGGCGGTACGCACGGCCCGCTCATGGGCGGTCTCGTCGACAGGCTCGCCACCGCGCATCCGACGGCGCCGGTGACGACGCACACCTCGTGGTCGGTGGCGGAGATCGCCTCTCTGCTCTTCGACGGCAGGCTCGACTTCGCGTTGATCGGTGTCTGCGGGGAGAGTTCGCCTCCGATGGCGGACCGGCTGGTCTGGCAGGTCATCGGCATCGACCCGGTCTTCGTCATGCTGCCCGGGAACCACCCGCTGGCCGACGAGCCGGAGCTCGAACTCTCCGCGCTGGCGGACGAGTGCTGGGCCGATGTGCCGGGCGACGGCTGTTTCGCCGACTGCTTCACCGCCGCGTGCGCGCGGGCCGGCTTCACCCCGCTGTCGGTGTACGAGACGGACACGGCGTCCGTCGTCCATCTGGTCCAGGTGGGCCGGGCCATCGGACTGTGCCGGGCCACGTTCCCGCCGACCCCCGGTGTGGTGACCCGCCCCCTGGCGGGCACGCCGCTGAGCTGGCGCCATCTGCTGGGGCGGCACCCACGCTCACCCGCCGCGAGCGCCACGGCCGCCGCGGTGTCCGGGCACACCCGCGCGGCATACACGGAGGCGGTGCGGCGCAGCGACAGCTATGCGCGCTGGCTCGCCGCACACCCCCGCTTCGGCGAGGCTCCGTGAGCCCGCAACGCCGCTACTTCGCGCCGTGGCCGGCCGCGACGGCCTCGATCCGCGCGGCGAGCGCGAGGTCCTTCCGTGTGACGGCGCCGCCCGCGTCGTGGGTGCTCACGGCGATGACCACGGTGTTGTAACCCAGTGTCAGATCCGAGTGGTGGTTGAGCTCGTCCTGGATCTGGGCGACGTGGACGGTCAGCCCGGCGGCGGCGAAGTGGGAGGGAAGCCGGTACGTACGTGTGATCCTGTCCCCTTCCAGCTCCCAGCCCGGCAGCTCGCGCAGCCCCGCTTCGATGTCGGATGCGGACAGCGGTTCGGTGGGCATACGGCGGCTCCCCGGCGTATCGGTGGGTCAACGGTGCCCGCGACGTTACGGTCCGGGGCGTCGGCTGTCCCGTACGACACGGGTTCCCTTGCCGGGGCCGTGCGGCACCTTCACCTGCCGGCGGGCGGCTTGGTCCAGGGCGCGTCGCTGCGGGCCAGCAGGGTCGCGGCGGTGCTCACGGCGGCCAGGAGGACGGCCGAGAGCAGCAGGGGCAGTGACGGGTGCCCGTTGAGCACGGCGAGTGCCCCGACGAACGCGCCGGCCAGCATGGCGGCGGCCGAGAGGACCCGGCGTCCCGCCCTGCTCCCCGGCCCTTTCGCGAGCCGGCTGTCGGCGACGGTGCCGGTGATGGTGAGCGTCAGCACCGTGGTGGTGAGGTCCGGTACGGCGAGCGCGCGGACGGCCGCGTTCTGCAGGCCGAGACCGAGGCCGAGCAGCGCGATGAGCGCGAAGCGGACGCCGCCGGTGTACGGCTCGCCCGAGACGAGCGTGACGATCAGGGCGGCGGCCACGAAGGAGGTCTCGGCGAGCAGGGCGTGCTGGAGCTGTCTGCCCCGGTGCGCCCGCGCCAGGTGGACGGCGACGCCGCCGACCAGCGCCCCGGCCGAGAAGGACACGAGCGCCACGGCCGAGGCGAGCAGCGAGAAGCCCGGGGCGCCTGCGAGGGCGAATCCCATGAAGACGACGTTGCCCGTCATGTTGGCGACGAAGACATGCCCGAGGAGCAGATAGCTGAACGCGTCGACGAGCCCGGTGAGTACCGTCAGGGCGAGCATCAGCGGCGGCAGCGGGCCGTGCGGACCGGCCATGTCGGGTACGAGCGTGTCCCGGGCCTCACGCAGCACGACGGGCATGAGCGGCACACTCCGATCACTGGATGTGGTCAGGATTGTGCCGCAGCCCGGCGCCCGTACCGCCCGTACGCGCCGGGCAGGGCGGGTCCCGCCCCTGCCCGGCGCACCGTCCGTGCCACCGGGGCGGCACGGACACAGCAGGCAGGCGTCCTACACGCGGGCCCCGTTGTCAGCGGGGTCCCTGCGTGTCCGCCCGGCCGCCGCCCCGCGCTTGGGTGCGCGCTTCCTGGCCGGGGGCGGAGCCTTGCTGCTCCGCTCCAGGAGGAGCGCCCCCGGGACGGCGGTCAGCACGGAGGAGTACGTCCCCACGCAGATGCCGATGAGGAGGGCGAGCGCGAAGTCCGCGAGCGAGTCCCCGCCCAGCACGGCGAGGGCCACCAGGATGAACAGGGCTCCCATTCCCGTGTTGACGGTGCGTGGCACGGTCTGGAGCACGGCGCGATTGGCCACGTCGGCGACCGGTGAGCGGCGGGCCCTCGCCCAGAGCTCCCGTACCCGGTCGAAGACCACCACCGAGTCGTTGACGGAGTAGCCGATGACGGTGAGCAGGGCGGCCAGGAAGATGCCGTCGACGGGGCGGCCGAGCCAGGCGAACGCGCCGACCAGCACGATGACGTCGTGCACCAGCGCCCCGACCGACGCGACGGCGAAGGTCCACCGGAACCGGGCCGCGAGATAGACGAGTTGCACGAGGACGGCGACGCCCAGCGCGATCAGCGCGTTGCGCCGCAGCTCGTCGCCGAGGCTGGGCCCGATGAGTTCGTCACGCACCTTGGTGGTCTCACCGCCCACCTCGGCCAGGGCGGCCCGCAGGGCGTGTTCGCCGTCGTTGTCGAGCTTCCCGGTACGTACGGAGAGGTCGCGGTCGTCCGCCGTGGTGACCTCGGCGTCGTCGAATCCGGCGGCGGCGATCGCATCGCGGGCGGTCTCGACGTCGACGGTGCGGCTGGTGGAGTACTCCATCAGCCTGCCCCCGGTGAACTCGACGCCCAGGTCCACGCCGCGCACGAGGATGCCGCTCACGGCGAGGACGACGACCGCACCGGACATCATCAGCCAGCGGCGCGGCGAACGGAACAGCTGCGGGTCGCGCCCGTTCAGCCAGGTGCGGACGCGGCCGGGCCGTCCGATGCCGTTGACGCTCCGGTAGTCGTTGACGAACCGGGAGCCCGCGGCGAGCTCGGTGAGCGCCCGGGCGATGACCAGCGCCGAGAACATCGAGGCCAGGACGCCGATGGCGAGCGTGACCCCGAAGCCCTTGACCGGTCCTGCGCCGAGGAAGAAGAGCAGGGCCGCCGCGATGAGGGTGGTGACGTTGGAGTCGGCGACCGCGCTCCACGCGTTACGGAATCCGGCGGTCAGCGCGGAGCGCAGCGAGCGGTTCCTCCGGTCCGCGTACTCCTCGCGGGCCCGCTCGAAGACAAGGACGTTGGCATCGACCGCCATCCCGATGGCGAGGACGAACCCGGCGAGGCCCGGCAGGGTCAGGGTGACTCCGAGGGCGACGAGAGCGGCGTAGAAGATCACGCCGTACGCGGCCAGGGCGACGGCGGCGAGAGCGCCGAAGAGGCGGTACACGAAGGTGATGAAGAGCGCGGTCGCCGCGGCGCCGATGAGGGCGGCACGGGCGCTCGCGTCGATGGCGGCGGCGCCGAGCGTCGGGCCGACGGTGCGCTGCTCGACGATCTCGACGGGCACGGGCAGCGCGCCGCCCTTGATGAGCAGAGCGAGATCGCGCGCCTCGTCGGCACTGAAGGACCCGGTGATCTGGGTGGAACCGGAGGGCAGCCCCACCGAGCAGCCGACCGACGGATCGACCTGCGGCGAGGAGATGACCTTCCCGTCGAGGACGATCGCGACGCGCCGCCGTTCGTCCCCGGGCGGGTTGCAGGCGGCGTCCCCGGTGAGGCGCTGCCACTGCTTGCCGGCGTCCTTGTGGAAGTCGAGCGAGACCGTCCAGCCCGCGCCCTGCTGGGCGTCGAACTGGGCGGTGGCGTCCTTGACCCCGGCGCCGGAGAGGCGCTCGGGCCCGAGGGCGAGCGGCGTGCCCTGTTCGTCCGGAAGCGCGGTGTGCTCGCCCGTGCCCGTACCGGGTTGCTGGACCGCGTGGAAGCCGAGCTGGGCGGTCTTGCCGATGACGTCCGCGGCCTGGCGCGGGTCCTGGACGTCGGGGAGTTCGACGACGATGCGGTCCTCGCCCGAGCGGGTCAGGGCGGGTTCGGCGACACCGAGGGAGTCGATGCGCTGCCGGAGTACCTCCAGGGTGCGGTCGGTGCTCTCCCGGTCCGCCTTCGCGGAGCCGGAGTCCTTGGCCTGGAGCACCATTCGGGTGCCGCCCTGGAGGTCGAGGCCGAGTCTGGGTGACATGGTCAGCGTGATGAACACGGACACGAGCAGAACGGCGGCAGCCAGAACCGCTCGCACCGTGGTGGCGCGAGACATGGGTATCCCCTCGAGTGGGCGTAGTCCGCCCTGGACTCAAGGAGGCCGGGACCCCGGAGAGACCGGGCCCCGGACGATTCGGGACCCGGCGGGGCCGTGACTCAGAGAGGCTGACGCGGGCGGTTCGACAGGTCTGTGGAACAGGGCCGGTGACGGGCCGGCTGACCCGCCGTCACCCCGGGAGGTCCACGCACACCGGGAAGCGCCGCCTTGATCCTGCCGTGCACGAGGAGTGCGGCCCTCGCGGCCCCCGGCACGGCGCCGTGCGGGAAGAGGAGGCCGGGCGGGCACGCGGGCAGAGCACCGTGCCCGGGCGGCGGAACGTGGAGCGGCCCATGCGGACGATCCACCCCCGCACGCGGCCCCGGTACGGGTACGGCCTCGGCCCAGCGCGCGGCTTCGGGCAGACCGGAGACCTGCGCGGCGGCAGCGGTGGCCGGAGTGGTGTGTGTGGCGGAGGCGGACGCGGAAAGCCCGGCGGCCCTGGAACCCGGCAGCGGCGCGGCAACGGCGGAACCCGAGGGCAACGCGGTGGCAGCCGCGGCCGGACGCGCGCCCGGGCCCGAAGTGAGGCCAGAGGTGGAACCCGCAGGCAGCTCGACGGACGCAGCAGCCGGAAGTGCGCCCGGGCCAGAGGCAGAGGTGGGACCCGCAGGCAGCTCGACGGACGCAGCAGCCGGAAGTGCGCCCGGGCCCGAGGTGGAAGCAGCGGTGGAACCAGCAGGCAGCGCGGCGGTGGCAGCCGCGGGCGTGCCGCCGAGCAGGGTGAGGACTGCGAGCAGGAGTGCGGAGAGGACGTACGGGAGCGCGTCGGGCCGCCCGCGCGGGGGCGGGTTGCCCAGGGGCGCCCCCTGGAGGCGGCTCACCTCGGCCGGGCCGGGAGAAAGGGCACCGCGCCCGCGCCACCGGAGCGCAGGACGGAGTCCAGGATCAGCCCGGCACCCCGCACGACAGCGGTCGAGGGGTCTTCGTCGACGCGGACGGGAACACCGAGGGAATCCGCGATGCGCTCGGTCACGTCGGCTCGCAGTGCTCCCCCGCCGGTGAGCACGGGACCTCGGCGCAGCGCCCCGCGTACCGCGCCGTCTCTGTCCTCGCGCCACATGGACGTGACCATATCGAAGACGTTCCGGACGAGTGCGGCGGGCAAGGACTCCGGGCCGAGATCGCTGAGCCCCGTCTCGGCCTGGCGGGCGTCGACGACCACCGCGTCCACGAGCAGGGCCACTTCGGTCAGCTCGGCACCCAGGTCGACGACGAGCACCGGGCCGCCGTCCCCCGGCCCGGCGCACGCGGCGGCGGCACTGGCGCTGTTGAGGACCAGAACGCCGGACGGGCCCAGCGCGCCGAGGAGTTCCCTCGCCAGAGCGCGATGCGTGGGTCCGGCCAGCACGGGATGGCTGAGGACGATCATGCTGTCCTGCCGGTGGGCCCCCAGTGCGGTGTCCGCGAGGCGGCCGAGCAGCCTTGCGCAGGAGTCCGCGTCGACGATGCGACCTCGCCGGACCGGTCGGCGGGTGCCGTCGTCCCAGCCCGCCGGACCGGGCACGAGTCCCCGGCCCGGAACCCAGGCGCGGGCCCCGGAACTGCCCAGGTCGATGGCCACCCCGCGCGCCGCACCGGCGTGTGCGTCCCGTCGCGCGAGGACCGGCCGGCCGCGCCGTCGGCCGTCCCGTGCAGACCGCATCGCCCCTCACCCTCCGGCGCCCGCCGCTGCGGCCGTGCACCACTCACCGCCACGCCAACCCCGGATAGTGAGGCCAGTCCAAGCCCTCACTATGCAATACGGGACATATAAACACCAGCCCTCTGCGATTCCAAGGCGCACCTACGTGTGCGCCTTTCACGCCTCCTGCGTCAGATAGGCCTCCACGAGCTCCGCGAACTCCTCGGGCGTGGCGATCCTGATCTCCAGGTCCTCCGCCTTGGCCCGCTTGGATCCTGCCTTCTCACCCGCGACGAGCAGGCTCGTGCGCTTGGAGACACTGGAGGACGACTTCCCTCCGGCCCGCTCGATCAGCTCGTTCATCTGATTGCGCGAGAGCTTCTCCAGAACACCCGTCATGGCACCGGTGACCACCACGGTCATTCCGCCGAGCGGCAGGCCGTCCGCCGGCTGCCCCTCCCCCGGAACATCCGCACCGGGCTCGGGCTCGGCACCGGGCTCCGGCGGCGGGGTCGCGCCGGGCTCCGTCATGGAGACTCCGGAGGCCACGAGCTTGGCGATCAGCGGCGCCAGCTCCACCAGCTCCGCGACGACAGCCGCGGCCTTCTCCTTGCCTATGCCGTCGACCCGCTGCAACTCCTCCACGTCGGCCGCGACGATACGGTCCATCGAGGCGAAGTAGCGCGCGATCCGGCGGGACATGGAGCGGCCCGTGCCCCGCACCCCGAGGGCACAGAAGACCCGGGACAGCGGGCGGGTCCTGGCGATGTCGATGGCTGCCAGCAGATTGTCGGTGGAGGTCTCCCCCATCCTGTCCAGGGAGAGCAGCTGCTCCCGCTCCAGCGTGAAGAGGTCGGCGAAGTCCTGGACGAGGCCCGCGTCCACGAGCTGGACGACACGGGTGGCACCGAGGCCCTCGATGTCCAGCTGGTCGCGCCCTGCGGCGTACGAGACGGAGGCGACCAGGCGGCAGTCCCGCCCGCGCGTACAGCGCCAGCGCTGCTCGCTCATGTCGATCTCCGAGCCGCACTGGGGGCAGACCTCGGGGAATTCGACCGGCTTCTCGTCACCGGTCCGCAGATGGGCGACGGGTGCCTCGATACGGGGGATGATGTCGCCCGCCTTGTAGACCATCACCTGGTCGCCCAGGCGCAGATCGCGGCGGGTGATGTCGGCCGGGTTGTGGAGCGTGGCGTAGGTGACGGTCGATCCGTCGATCTCGACGGGCTCCAGGACGGCGCGCGGCGCGATGATGCCGGTCCTGCCGACGTTCCACTCGACGCCCAGCAGCCGGGTGACCTTCTCGACCGCGGGCAGCTTGTACGCGATGGCCCAGCGCGGGGCCCTGGTCCCGGACCCCGCGTCGCGCTGGTCGGCCGCCAGATCCGCCTTGATCACGATGCCGTCGATCCCGAACGGCAGCGAGGCACGCAGCGCGGCGATCTCCTCGACACCGGCCTGCACCTCCTCGGCCGTGGTGACCACGCGCGGGGCGACCGCCGTGTCCGCGGCGGTGTGCACACCGAGCCCGGCGACACGCTCCAGGACCTCGCTGTGCGGGAGTCCGGCCAGGGCCTCGGCCAGCTCACCGGAGTCGGGCAGCGCGAGCGCCCCGTACGCGAAGAAGGTCATCTCCACGCGATACGGGCGGTCCTTGGCCCTGAGGGTGCCCGCCGCGCCGTTCCGCGGATTGGCGAAGGGGGCGGCGCCGTGCTCGGTGCGCACCGTGTTGGCCTGCTCGAACTGCTCGTTGGTCATGAGGATCTCGCCGCGCACCTCCAGGGTCTCCGGGGCACGGAGCCGCTCGGGCAGGCCGAGCACCGTCCCGATGGCGTGCGAGACGTCCTCCCCGGCCGTCCCGTCGCCGCGGGTGATCAACTGGTCGAGCCGGCCCCGCCGATAGCGCGCGGCGACCGCGAGACCGTCGAGCTTGGGCTCCACGCTCCAGGAGGCGACGGGTCTGCCGATCCGGCGCTCCACGGAGGCGGTCCAGGTGACGAACTGCTCGGCGGAGAAGACATTGTCCAGCGACAGCATCGGCACGGTGTGCGGCACATCGCCCGTCGCCGCCCCTCCCGCGACCTTGCCGGTCGGCGAGGCGTCCAGCACCTCCTGCGGATGCCCCTGCTCGTAGGCCGCGATGCCGCGCACCAGACGGTCGTACGCATCGTCGTCGAGGCTGCTCTCACCTGCGGTGTAGTACGCGGCGGCGGCACGCTTCGCCTCTTCCACCGCGGCGGCGTAGGCGGCGGTATCGGCGAGCGCACCAACTGAGTTCGTCGTCATGACCACCATCCTGCCGCCCACCACTGACAACGCCCTCCGGCCCCTTTTCGGAGAGCGCTCAAGAGAGCGCTCTCCCATGATCGAGCACCTCGAACTTGGTTCATCCAGCAGGTAATTGAGGGTGCGACGCAGAGGCTTGACATGCTTGCGTCACACTTCTACGTTCTCGAAGAGAGCGCTCTCTCGCTTCGTCCGGGGCACCGGCCGAAGGAACCGAAGGAACCCCACTTCCTCAGAACAGGAGTGCCGTGCTCTTCCTCAGACGACGCACGACCGGCCACGGCGGGCGCAGATCCCTGCCGCCCTGGCGCTATCGCATCGCGGGGCTCGCCGCCGCCGCGCTCACCCTGTCCCTCATCCAGGCCACCACGGGCAACGCGGCCGGCGACCCGGCCGCGAAGAGCGGGCCGAAGGCCGCTGCCGACGTGGTCCGGGTCGCCGAGTTCCTCGCCGAATGCCCCTACACGCACCGGGCGCCCGACGACCCGATCGTCCTGCCCAACCTGCCCGGCGCCTCGCACATGCACAGCTTCTTCGGCAACGACTCCACCGACGCCCACTCGGATCTGACGTCCCTGGAGAAGGCCGGCACCAGCTGTGCGCCCGTGACCGACCTCTCCGCCTACTGGGTTCCCACCCTGTACGACGGCGACAGGGAGGTGGAGCCGACCGGCACGACGTTCTACTACCTCGGCGAAGGCGTGCGGGACGACATCATCCGCACCATCAAGCCGTTCCCCCGGGGGCTGCGGATCGTCGCGGGCAACGCGAAGGCGACCGGCCCCGACGACAACACCATTTCCCGCTGGTCGTGCCTGCACCACGGCGAGGTCGATCCGTCCCACGACTTCGTCAACTGCCCGGCGGGCTCGATGATGGAGAGCTATCTGGACTTCCCCCAGTGCTGGAACGGCAAGGACCTGGATTCGGCCGACCACAAGAGCCACATGGCCTATCCGGTGGGCGGCGCCTGCCCGTCGACACATCCCGTCCCGGTCCCCAAGCTGCGGCAGGTCCTGCGCTACCCGGTCAACGGCGATCCGGCCCGCTTCCGGCTGGCGTCGGGACGCGGATACACGATGCACGGGGACTTCTTCAACGTATGGCCCGAGGCGGAGATGGCGCAGCGGGTCCGCGACTGCATCAACGCAATCATCAAGTGCGGCGCTGACGGCACTCCCTGACGTTCCGTCATTACCCCTTCCACAGGCGCCCGTCCAGGTCCGAGCGGCCCGGACGGGCGTCCCGGGAGCAAGGAGCTCCTTCCGATGCCGGCTCGTCGCACCACAGCCGTGATCCTCCTGATCTTCCTGCTGACCGCGTGCTCCCAGAAGGGAGGGGAGAACCCGGAGAGCTCGCGGGCGGCGCCGTCCGGCGCTGCTTCCGCGGACCCGACCGACTCCGCGTGGGTCCAGCTGATGATCCCGATGGACGAGCAGGCCATGGCTCTGCTGGACCTCGCGGCACGGAAGGCCACCGGGCCGGACCTGCGTCTTTGGGCGGCCCGGCTGCACAGTGCCCATGCCACCGAACTGGCGTCGTTGCGAGCGCTGCGGGACCGGATGGGGCTGCCGGACACCGATGTGCACAAGGGGCACGACATGCCCGGGATGGTGACGGCCGAGGATCTCGTACGCGCCCGAGCGGCCCGGGGAGCCGCCTTCGACCGGCTTCTCGTGACGCAGATCCACGACCATCTGCGCCAGTCGGCGCAGGTCTCGCGGTCCGAGACTTCGGCGGGCAGCGCCGAGGAGGCCAGATCGCGGGCCCGGGAGCTCGTGACGGCGCGCGGTGAGCAGTTGGCCGGCCTGTGCGCGGGCAAGGCCGCTGACGTGCCGGAACCCTTCGCCTGCGGGTCGGATCACCCGGTATAAAGACTGCATGACTGCCGATGTCTCGCCGCCCGCACGCCCCGCCACCCTGGAGGACGTCGCCGCGGTGGCGGGCGTTTCGCGGGCCACGGTGTCCCGTGTGATCAACGGTGCGACGACGGTGGACCCGGCGCTGCGGCGGGTCGTGGAGGAGGCGGTGGCCACCACGGGCTACGTCCCCAACCGTGCGGCGCGTTCGCTGGTGACCCGGCGGACGGACTCGATCGCCCTGGTGGTGTCCGAGCGTGAACGGCGCCCCGTCTCCGAGCCGTTCATAGGCCGGATGTTCTCCGACCCGCACTTCGGGCGCGTGGTCGGCGGGCTGATGGACGTGCTGCGCCCCGCCGGTATCCAGATGGTGCTGATGCTGGCCGACGACGAGGCCTCGCGCAACCAGCTGCTGTCGTATCTGCGCCAGGGGCATGTCGACGGGGTGGTGCTGATCTCCTCGCACGCCGACGATCCGCTGCCCGGCCTGCTGCACGACACCCGGCTGCCCGCCGTGCTCGCGGGCCGCCCCCGAAAGCCCTCTCCGCTCACCTACGTCGAGGCCGACCAGCGGGCCGGGGCGCAGATGGCGGCCGACCATCTGGCCGCGCTGGGGCGCCGGCGCATCGGGACGATCACGGGCCCGCAGGACATGCCCGCCGGGCAGGTACGGCTGACCGGTTTCCTGGACGCGCTGGAGCAGCACGGGATCGGCGGCGTGGCGACCGCCGAGGGCGGTTTCACGCACTCGGGCGGGGCCTCGGCGATGCGGCAGCTGCTGCGCGAACGGCCCGATCTGGACGCGGTGTTCGTCGCCTCGGACCTGATGGCGCTGGGTGCCCTGCCGGTGCTGCTGCGGGCGGGCAGGGATGTGCCCGGGGATGTCGCGGTGGTGGGATTCGACGACAGCAACGCGGCGGTGGCCTGCGATCCGCCGCTGACGACCGTGCGGCAGCCGGTGGAGGAGATGGCCTCCGAGATGGCCCGGCTCCTCCTGAAGCAGATCGGCCGTCCCGGTCTGCCCGAACCGTCGGTGGTCTTCCATCCGACGCTGGTACGGCGCGAGTCGGCCTGACCCCTGCCGGGGCGGGGGCTTCCGCCCGGGGCCGTCAGCCGCGCGCTCCGGGGACCGCGTCGCCGGAGCCGGGCACGCCGGGGCCACTCACGCCGGGGTCGCTCAGGCCGTGGTCGCTCACGCCGAGGTCGCTCAGGCCGTGGCCGCTCACGCCGAGGTCGCTCAGGCCGTGGTCGGCTCCGGTGAGACGGACGTATCCGTCCGGAGCGGTCTCCTCAGGAAAGCGTTCGTCCGCCCGCACCGACCCTGGGAAGCCTTCCTGCCGCAGCGGCACCTGCGGCCCCGAGAGCTCCCGCAGCCAGTGCGCCAGCACCCGGTGCACCGCCTCCGCCCCGACCGGGCCCGCGGTGGTTGGTTCCCCCGGACCTTCCGCCGCCACGGCGTCCATCGGGTCCGTGAGCGTGCGCGGCCACAGCAGGAACGGCCGGGACTGTTGGCCGCCGAGCCCGCCGTGCGAGCCGATCTGCTCCTCGAAGGCGTGCACCCGGCCGGTCTCCGGGTCGTACATCGAGTTGACCATCACGTCCGCCACGTGCGGGAAGGAGTCGGTCCGGCGGACCGCGTCGGCGGCACCGGCGCCGAAGACGGCGAGCGGCCCCTCGCCGTCCCTGAGCTCCGCCACCGGGACCTCCGCCCCGTCCCGGCCCAGCACCACGGACCCGTGCTTCTGGCTGCGCACGAGCAGGAAGCCGATCCCCGGATGGGCGGCGAGCGTGTCCAGCAGTGCGGGGTAGCGGCGGTCCAGCTGTTCGCGCGAGGCACGCCCCTGTATGTCGGGGAACGACAGCAGCCCGAGGTTCCCGGAGGCGAGCACGACCGGGTCGGACGGCTTCGCCGGGTGCTCGGCCTCCTGCTCCCCGTCGACGGGCCTGTGCAGCGCGATGCGCACGGCGTCACGTGCCTCGGACGCGCTGCGGGTCCGCTGTGCCCTGCGGGGTACGGGCAGCCCGCAGCCGGCCCGTACGAGGTCCTTGAGCGTGAGGCCGTAGCGCCCGGCGAAGGTCTCCCCCGGGCTCTGGCCGTGGTCGGACAGCAGCACGACGCGGTAGTCGCGCGGGGTGTGGTCCGCGATCTTCATCATGAGGCCCAGCGAGCGGTCGAGGCGCGCCAGGACCTTCTGCGCGTCCCTGCTGTCCGGCCCGGAGTGGTGGGCGACCTCGTCGTAGGCGACCAGGTCGGCGTAGACCGCGGTGCGTCCCGCGAACATGTCGCCGATCACGGCTGCGACCACCACATCGCGCTCCACGACGGTCGCGAACGCCCGGATGAAGGGGTACAGGCCGCCGCGCTTGACCCGGGGCGACTCCTTGCGGAGCCGGGCGCGGGTGGACTGACCCACCTCGCGGACCACCTCGGCGACGAAGGACAGCGCGGTGCGGACGGCGTTGGCCGGGTCGGAGAAGTAGGCGAAGTAGCCGGCCCGTGAGCGGCGGCCCTTCCCGAGCCTGGCCGCCATCGACAGGACCAGGGCGAGCTGGTCGGCGCCGCCGCTGAAGAGGTTGCCGCGGCTCGCGCCGTCGACGGTGAGCAGGCCGCCGTCACGGGTGCGGGCGATGGCCCTGCGCTGGAGTTCGAGGGCGCTCGCCGGTCTGCTGGAGACCATGACGGTGCCGCTCTCCTTCTCGTACCAGCGGAAGGCCGGCACGTCGAAGTTGCTGCCGTGCAGGATGCCGAGCTGGCTGGCGCCCGTCTGGCTGGACCAGTCGGTGGTCCACGGGGTGAGCCGGTGGCCCGCCTCGTCGGCCAGCAGCCCCGCCACGGTCGGCATGATGCCGTCGGCCGCCGCCTTCTCCAGCACGTCGTGGCCGACACCGTCGAGCTGGACGAACACCATGCCGGGCGGGCCGCCACGGCCTCCCTCCGTACTGCCCGGCGTGCCGCTGCGTCTGCGGCGGCGGTCCGCGAGGCGGGAGAGCCTGCGCCGGTAGGCGTCGTCGTCACCGACCGCGAGGGAGGTGGAGGTCGCGGAGGCGACGGCCGACATGACGGCCGCCACGACCACGGCGGTCTCCGCGTTGGCGGCGCCCCGGCCGTCCGGGATGAGCCGCAGGGCGATGAGCAGCAGTGAGCCGTTGAGGAAGAAGACCAGGGCGCCCAGCACGAGAGCGGGCACGATGAGCAGCGCTCTGACGAGCACGGGCCACACCAGGGCGGAGAGCAGGCCGAAGGCGCCCGCGCCCCAGGCCGCGGTGAAGGCGGTCCTGGTGACGGTGTCGCCGTCGTCCGACTGGAGCTGGAAGTCGGGCAGGATGCCCGCGAGGGCCAGCATCGTGAGCGTGGAGACCGCCCATACCGAGACCACGCGTACCAGCGCTCTGCCCGCCGTACGCCATCGCCCGTCACTCACGCCGTTCCACCTCACGTCCGGGCCCGGTGTTCGTCATGGGCCCGCGTCAAGCCTGTCACAGCCTTTACGGCATCCATCGGCGCCCCGGACACCCGCACGCCGTCAGCAGCCGTCGTACCCCGCGGTCGGCATGGAGAGCCTGCGGTGGACGCTGGCCTTGGTGCGCGCGGTGTAGACGGGCTCCTCCAGGCCGGCGAGCTCCAGCCGGACGCCGCGCCGCTCGCACTCGGCGGCGAAGTCCGGCACGGAGACGAGCGCCCTGGCGAGCACCCGGTCGTTGGGGGCCACGAACACGTCGACCTGTCCGCCCTCGGCTCCGGCCCACAGGGCGTGGTGGTCGGGTCGCAGCCCGTACACGCGCAGCTGGCGGGTGACGACGTATCCCTGGTCGGCGGCCCAGCGTGCGCACATGGCGTGCTGGCTGCGGGTGTCGACGAGGAAGGGGTCACCGTCGAGCTCTTCCAGTGGTGTGAGGCTGGCGATGGCCGCCACCCGTACGTCCCCGACGACGTCCCCCATGAACGGCTCCCCCCGCGCTCGGCTGCTCTCCACGACCCTACCCTTGGCGTAGCCCTGTGTAGTCGCGCGTATCCGTCCGGGGACCGGCGGAAAGGAGCACTCGGGCGTGGGAGGGGCGCGGACCGCCTACCCTCGTACGCGTAGAGGGATGACGGGGGCGTGTGCGAGGAGGCAGGGCGGTGGAGGTCACCTGGTGGGGTCATGCCACCTGCACGATCGAGGACACCGGGGTCCGGGTGCTGACCGATCCGCTGTTCGCGCGGCGCTTCGCGCATCTGCGCCGCCGCCGGGGCGAGGTACCGCCGCCCGAGGCGGCGGTCGCCGACGCGGTCCTGATCTCCCATCTGCACTCCGACCATCTGCACCTCCCCTCCCTGGCCCGCCTCGCCCCCGGCAGCCTGCTGATCGTGCCCCGGGGCGCGGTGGCGGCGGTACCCGGACTGCGGCTGCTGCGCCGGGCGCGCGGACTGCGGGTCGCCGAGGTCGGCCCGGGGGACGTGGTCCCGGTCGGTGAGGTCCTGGTCCGCGCGGTTCCGGCCCTCCACGACGGGCGGCGGCTGCCGGTCGGCCCGCGCCGGGTGCCCGCGCTCGGTTACGTGGTCGAGGGCGAGGCCCGCACCTATTTCGCCGGGGACACCGGACTCTTCGACGGCATGGCGGACGCGGTGGGGCCGGTGGACGTGGCGCTGCTGCCGGTCGGCGGCTGGGGGCCCAATCTGGGCCACCACCATCTGGACGCGGCGCGCGCCGCGCAGGCGCTGACCATGCTGGGGCCGCGGTCCGCGGTGCCGGTGCACTACGGCACGTACTGGCCGATCGGGATGGACGGGGTCCGGCCGCACGAGTTCCACTCGCCGGGCGACGAGTTCGTACGGCAGGCGGCGCGGATGGCACCGGAGGTGGCGGTGCACCGGCTGGGGCACGGCGAGCATGTGAGGCCGGAGGCCCGTAAGTGATCGATGAGGTGCTGCGGCAGCTGCCGACGGAGTCGACCCAGCAGGCCGTCGGCTATCCGTCGCTGTTCCTGCTGGTGGCGCTGGGGTCACTGGTGCCGGTGGTGCCGACGGGTGCCCTGGTGAGTACGGCGGCCGTGGTGGCGGTCCACCAGACGTCACCGTTCGCCCTGCTCGTGGTGTTCGCGGTGGCCTCGGGCGCCGCGTTCCTGGGGGACATATGCCTGTACTGGCTGGGGCAGCGCGGGGTGCGGTCCAAGAACGGGTCGAAGTGGCTGGAGGCGATCAGCAGCCGGGCGGCTCCCGAGCGCCTGGCGCAGGCGCGGCAGAAGCTGGACGAGCACGGCACGGTGGTGCTGGTGCTGTCCCGGCTGGTGCCCGCCGGGCGCATACCGGTCATGCTGGCCTGCCTGCTCGGCCGGATGCCGTTGCGGCAGTTCGCCCGGGGTGATGTGCCCGCGTGTCTGGCGTGGGCGGCGACGTATCAACTGATCGGGATCCTGGGCGGTTCGCTGTTCGCCGAGCCGTGGGAGGGAGTGCTCGCGGCGGTCGCGCTGACGCTGCTGGTCAGCGGGGCGCCCGCGCTCTGGAGGCGGCTCCGGGCACGGATGGCCGGCTGAGGGACCGGTGCGCCGGCCGGACACGGTCAGGCGTCCAGGACCCGGGAGCCGCCGACCGGCAGGTCCCAGAGGTCGGCGCGCGGGAGTCCGGCGCGCTGCCACGCCGTACGGAGCCTGGTGAGCGGTTCGAGCACCGGTTCGGCGGAGAGCAGGAACGTCGCCCAGTGCATGGGAGCCATCGCGCGGGCCCCGAGGTCCTGGTACGCCTGCACGGCCTCCTCGGGGTCGGTGTGCACGTCCGAGAGCCACCAGCGCGGTTCGTACGCCCCGATCGGCAGCATGGCCAGGTCGAGGCCGGGGTAGCGGCGGCCGATCTCCTCGAACCAGTGGCCGTAGCCGGTGTCCCCCGCGAAGTAGATCCGCCGTTCCCTGGAGTCCGTGAGCACCCAGCCGCCCCAGAGGGACCGGCAGGTGTCCAGCAGGGTGCGCTTGGACCAGTGGTGGGAGGGCACGAAATCGAAGCGGACTCCGCCCAGTTCCACCGATTCCCACCAGTCGAGCTCGGTGACGCAGGTGAAGCGGCGTCGGCGGCACCAGCGGCCGAGTCCGGCGGGGACGAGGAGCGGGGTGTCCCTGGGGAGCCGGCGGAGCGTGGGCGCGTCGAGGTGATCGTAGTGGTTGTGGCTGATCAGGACGGCGTCGATGCGTGGAAGCTCCTCCCAGCGGACGCCGACGGGGGTGATCCTGGCGGGGGTGCCGAGGATGCGCCGCGACCAGACCGGGTCGGTGAGGACGGTGAGACCCCCGATGCGGACGATCCAGCTGGCGTGTCCCGCCCACGTGACGGCCGTGGTGTCCGTGTCCACCCGGGGCAGCGGCCGGGGGGCGTAGGGCAGCCGGTGGATGCCACGGAGGCCCTCGGCGTTGGGCCGGAGCGCGCGCTCCTTCGCCAGACGGGTCATGCCCCTGACACCCGGAAGCGGGGCGGTGAGCCGGTCGGCGAAACTGCGGGGCCAGGTCCGGAGCTCGCCGAGGCGGCGCGGCGCGGCGGCTCGGCGGCCCGTGGGCGCGGGGCCGGCCGCGGCCTGGGGGCGCTCGGTCTGTTCCGTCATCGAGAGGCTCCTGTCCCGGAGTTCATCGAGGGCTGCTGCTGTCCCGGAGTTCGTCGAGGGCTGCTGCTGTCATCGGAGTTCGTCGAGGGCTGCTGCGAAAATGCTCAGTGCTCGGGCGACATGGGGCAATTTCAGGGGCTCCACCGCAGTGAGGGACTCCATCTGCTGCTCCGGGGTTGAGCCGAGCAGCGGGCCGGTGCTCAGCCGCACCCGCAGCGCGCCCAGTTCGTCCCCGAACCGGTGCCCGCCGGGAGCGGGGGCACCGAGGCGTTCCGACAGGTACTCCTCCAGTTCCAAAGAGTCCGTCACCCCCCGCGCGGCGAGCCGGGTGCGCAGCGGGCCGAGGTCGGCGTAGAGGTGGCGGCCCGCCTGCGGCGGCCTGGCCAGCGCACCCGCGGTGAGCACCGCGCGGTGCGCTGCGGAGGCGACCTCGGACTGGAGGCCCGCCGCCAGGCGGATCCGGTCCGTGACGGCTTCGGGCTCGCGCAGCGCGTGGGCGGCGGCCCTGGCGACCGGTTCCGCGACGACGGCACCGAGCGCGGTGAGGATGTCCAGCACGCGGGCCCGCCGGGCGGCGGCGCGCGCGGTGGCCGGGAAGCGTGCGACGGCGACCGGCCAGGCGGAGGGGGTGAGCGCCCCCGCCAGATCGGTGACCACGGTGACGTCGTCGGGGCACATCTCGGCAGGGCTGAGCACGACCGTGTCGTGCGGTCGGTGCAGGGTGTCGCGCCAGGTCTCGTCGCTGACGATGTGCAGCCCTTCGGAGACCGCGGCCTCGCAGGCCTCGCGGACCAGCTCCGGCGGGGCGAGGGTCGCGGTGGGGTCGTCGGCCACCGAGATCAGCAGCAGCCGGGGTCTGCCGCCCTCGGCCCGCACCCTGCGCACGGTCTCCAGCAGGGCGTACGGGTCGGGGATGCCGCCGCACTCGGCGGGGGTCGGCACGTGGTAGGCGGGCCGGCCGAGCAGCCGCGCCTGCGGCATCCAGCCGGCGGGGCAGGGCCTCGGCATGATCACATCGCCGCCGTACGCGGCGATCAGCGCGAACACGAGGGGCTGGGCGCCCGGGGCGGCCACGATGTCCTCGGGGCCGCCCCGCAGGCTCCGCCGCTCCCAGTAGGCGCGGGCGGCTTCCCGCAGGATCGTTCCTCCACCGGGCGGCTCGGGACGGGGCCGCGCGGCGGCGGCCGCGAGTACGGCGGCGAGCTCGGGCAGCACAGGGAGGCCGGGGTCGGGGGCGGGCGGCCCGTAGCGCACCGGGCCGCGGTCCTCCCTGAGCGGGTGTTCGCTCCCGTGCATCCCGGGCCTCCCTCCGCCTGCGTGTCCCTCAGGGCCCTTTATACGGAGGTTCCCCGGGGTCCGCCCCCGCACCGGCGCGGGAGACGGCGGAAATACGCCTCCCGCCCGGGCGGGCTCATCCGGCGAACGGCGTGCCGGGCAGCCCCTGCCCCGCGTCCGGCAGCACGAGCAGGGAGCCCGCCAGCGGAGGCGGCGCGTCCAGGCCCGTACGGGCGGTGGAGATGTACAGGTCACGCAGCCCGGGACCGCCGAACGCGCACGCGGTGGGCCGTGGCACCGGCAGTTCCACGACCCGGTCCAGCTTCCCGTCGGGGGTGTAGCGGCGGACGGCGGCGCCGTCCCAGAAGGCGGCCCACACGCAGCCCTCCGCGTCCACGGTGAGCCCGTCGGGCCAGCCGGAGCCCTCCTCGATGACGGTGAAGGGGCGACGGTTCACGACGCGCTCCCCGTCCACGTCGAAGACGTCGATCCGCCGTGTGGGGGTGTCCGTGTAGTACATGAGCCGGCCGTCCGGGCTCCAGCCGGTGCCGTTGCTGACCGTCACCGCGTCCAGTACGCCCGTCACCGTGCCGTCCGGGGCGAAGCGGGCCAGGTTGCCGCCCCCCTCCGCCTCGTCGTAGCGCATGGTGCCTGCCCAGAGCGCGCCGTCGGGCGCCACGGCCGCGTCGTTGCCCCGCCGGCCGGGTACGGGGTCGTGGGCCAGCCAGGAGAAGGCCCCGTCGGCGTCGTACAGCCCGACGCCGTCCCGAAGGACGACCACGAGGCCGCCGCCCGCCCGCGGCTTCGCCGCGCCGACGTGCTGTCCGGTGGCCATGACCGTGCGCCGCCCCGTCGCGGGGGTGAAGGTGTGGACGCGTGCGGAGAGGATGTCGACCCAGATCAGCCGCTCCCCCGCCGCGTCCCAGGTGGGGCCCTCGCCCAGCTCGGCCTGCTCGCGCACGGCCACTTCCAGGGAACTCACACCTGCCCCCGGTGGTGTCCGAGCCGACCGGACAGCGCGTCGGCGCCGCCCGAGGCGAGCTGTGCGAGCTCCGCCTCGCGCTCCTCGCTCCAGCGGATCATCGGCACGGAGATGGAGAGCGCGGCGACGACCCTGCCGGACCGGTCGCGCACGGGCGCGGCCACACAGCTCACGTCGGGGTTGGACTCCCGGTGCTCGACCGCTATGCCCCGCTTGCGTACGACCGCGAGCGCCGCCCGCAGCTCCGCCGCGTCGGTGAGGCTGTTGTCGGTCATGGCGACGAGCTCGCGTCCGTCGAGGCGGGCGTCGAGCTCCGCCTCGGGGAGCGCGGCGAGCAGCAGCTTGCCGACGGAGGTGCAGTGGGCGGGCAGCTTGCGGCCGGCGGCCGAGACCATGCGGACGGCGTGCGTGGAGTCCACCTTGGCGATGTAGATGACCTCGGTGCCCTCCAGGATCGCCACATGGACCGTCTCGCCACAGGTCTCGGCGACCTCCCTGGCGACCTGCTGGCCCTCGGCCGCGAGGTCGAGCTTCTCGGCGTACCGGCTGCCGAGCTGGTACGTGCGCACGCCGAGGCGGTAGCGGCCCGGCTGCTCCGGGACCGTGACCAGGTAGGAGCGCGCGGCGAGGGTGGTGAGCAGCTCGTGGACCGTGGTCCGCGGAAGTTGGAGCTTGCGGGTGACCTCGGGGGCGGAAAGGGTTCCCTCACCCTGGAGGAAGAGTTCGAGAACATCCAGCGCCCTGGTCACCGCAGGGACGAGTCGCCCCATGATCGCCCGCCAATCTCGTTCGACACTCCGGCCAATGACCGGAATCACGAACGCAGGCTAACGGCAGGGAACTTGTCCGGGCAACGCCCTTGACAGGCCGGAGCGGGCGGACAGGGGGTAATTCCCCATATATTTCGCGATTCGGCCGGATCTGTCGACGCCGTCCGTGCGCGCCTCCTGGTTCACCGCCCGGTCGCAGGGTATTCGCTGTCCCATGTCGACATCGAGCAGCTTCCCATCTCCCGGCCGCCTGCGGGCCTGGTTCCACCAGCGCGACCTTGCCGCGTTCCAGCGCGTGGCCGACAGACACTGGCCGGGCGCCGAGCCCGTCCTTCCCCGGCTGAGCCGCAGTGCCAACCACGGGCTGCTGTGGTTCGGGGCCGCCGCGGGCATGGCGGCCCTGGGCGGCAGCGCCCGGTCCCGCAGGGCCGCGCTGCGCGGCATCGCCTCGCTGGCCGTCGCGTCCGCCGCGATCAACACCGTGGGCAAGGGCGCGGTGCGCAGGGAGCGCCCGATACTGGACCTGGTGCCGATGGTGAGACAGCTGCACCGGCAGCCGTTCACCACCTCCTTCCCTTCGGGGCACGCGGCGTCCGCGGCAGCCTTCGCTACGGGCGTCGCCCTGGAGTCGAAGGGCTGGGGCGCGGTCGTCGCACCGGTGGCGGCGGCCGTCGCCGCGTCCCGCGTCTACACGGGGGTCCACTATCCGAGCGATGTGGTGGCCGGTGCGGCGCTCGGCATAGGGGCCGCCTTCGCGCTGCGGGGCGTCGTACCGACCCGTGGCCAGCTGCCCGCCCCCGGCCGCCCGCCCGCCGAGGCTCCGGCACTGCCGGCCGGCAAGGACCTGGTGGTGGTAGTCAACCGGGAGTCGGGCTCCGCGACCGCGGCGGCGACCTTGATCCGCGACGCACTGCCGCTCGCTGAGACGGTGGAGTGCGCGTCCTCCGATCTGTCCGGCTGCCTGGAGGAGGCGGCACGGCAGGGCAAGGCCCTGGGCATCTGCGGGGGTGACGGCACCGTCAACATGGCGGCGGCCGTCGCGGCGACCCACGGTCTGCCGCTCGCCGTGTTCCCCGGCGGGACCCTCAACCACTTCGCGTACGACCTCGGCATCGAGACCGTGCAGGACACGGTGACGGCGATCACCTCGGGCGACGCGGTCCGGGTCGACCTGGGCCGCTTCCGGCCGGGACCCCAGGGGCCGGGCGGCGCGGACGGATACTTCCTCAACGCCTTCAGCCTGGGCGTCTACCCGGAGCTCGTACGGACCCGGGAGCACTGGTCCCCCAGGATCGGCGGATGGCCCGCAGGGGTTCTCGCGGCCTTCGAGGCGCTGCGCGGTTCACGCCCCCTGACGGCCGAACTCCAGGGCAGGCGGCGGCCGTTGTGGCTGCTCTTCGTGGGCAACGGACTGTTCCAGCGGGTCGGTCCGGCGCCGGGTCGCCGCCACAATCTGGCGGACGGACTGCTGGACGTACGCGTGGTGCACGGGGGCCGCACACCCGGACTCCGGCTGCTGGCAGCGGCGGTCGCCGGACCCCTGACCCGGTCACCCGTCCATGCTGCGGTGCGCCGCCGCAAGGTGCGGCTCTCCGGCCTCAAGCCGGGGACTCCGTACGCCTACGACGGTGAAGTGGCGCACTCCGGAGACGAGTTGCTGATCGACAAGCTGCCCGAGGCGCTGACGGTGTACTGCCCCATGCCCGTCTGACCCATGACCACATATTGAGACGCCTATCTCATCATCCGACATCACGGCGTACCGTCGAGCGCATCGCCTGAGACTGAGGTCCGAGAGAGGACGTACGGCCATGCCGAAGGAATCCGCTGTCTACACCCACGGCCACCACGAGTCGGTGCTGCGCTCGCACCGGTGGCGGACCGCCGCCAACTCTGCGGCCTACCTGATCGCTGAACTCCGGCCCGGCCAGGCGGTCCTGGACGTCGGGTGCGGGCCGGGCACGATCACCGCGGACCTCGCCGGGCTCATCGCTCCGGGCCGGGTGACCGCGGTCGACTCGAGCGGTGACGTGCTGGAGCGCGCGGCGGAGGTGGCGCGTGAACGCGGTCTGGACAACGTGGAGTTCGCCACCGCCGATGTCCACTCCCTGGACTTCCCGGACGACTCCTTCGACGTGGTCCACGCCCATCAGGTGCTCCAGCACGTGAGCGATCCGGTCCAGGCGCTGCGCGAGATGCGGCGGGTCTGCCGTCCCGGGGGCGTCGTCGCGGCCCGCGACAGCGACTACGCGGCGATGACCTGGTATCCGGAGGTGCCCGGGATGCCGCAGTGGCAGGACCTCTACGGCCGGGTGGCCCGCGCCAACGGCGGCGAGCCGGACGCGGGCCGCCGACTGCTCTCCTGGGCCCGCGAGGCCGGGTTCACCGACATCACCCCGACCGCGGCGGCCTGGTGCTTCGCCACCCCGGAGAACCGCGCCTGGTGGAGCGGCCTGTGGGCGGACCGCACCACGGCATCGGTCTACGCCGAGCTGGCGGTCGACGGCGGGCACGCGAGCGCGGAGGAGCTGACGGCGATCGCGGAGGCCTGGCGCGCGTGGGGCCGGGAGCCCGACGGATGGTTCATGGTGCCGCACGGCGAGGTGCTCTGCCGGGTGTGATCCGGTGGCGGGGCGGGGAACCGATCACATCACGGCTGGTCGGCAACTACCCTCGTACGCATGGAAATCCTGGGAACCACGCTGCGTATCTGCGTCGACGACCTGGAGGCCTCGGTGGCCTTCTACGAGGGCCTGACCAGCACTCCGGCACTGCGCTTCGAGCGCGGCGGGGTCTCGGTGGCCGCGATCGGCTGCTTCCTGCTGATGAGCGGCCCCGAGTCGGAGCTGGAGGTGCTGCGCAAGGTGTCGGCGACGATCGCGGTCAAGGACGTCGAGGAGGCACACGCGGCGCTGACCCGGGTGGGTGCCCGGGTCATCGCCGGCCCGGTGCCCACCCCGGCGGGCCGCAATCTGATCGCGCTGCACCCGGACGGCTCGGTCTTCGAGTACGTGGACCGCAACGTCCCTGCCTGACAGCCGGTCCGCCGTTCCGTCGGTATCGCTCCCCGTCCCGTCACTCCTCCTCGGCGAAGGCGTCGACGACGATGTCCGCGAGCAGGGCGCCCGCCGAGGCGTCGGGGTCCAGGTCGGGGTCGTAGATCGTGACGTTGAGTCCGACGCAGCGGGGCGAGCCGACGAGGACGCGCAGCAGCGTGGTGAGTTCACCGGGGAACAGCCCGCCCTCGTCCGGGCTGTCGACGGCGGGCATCACGCCCGGGTCGAGGACGTCGGCGTCGAGGTGGACCCAGAAGCCGTCGAGGACGGGGACCTCCAGGCTGAGCACCGCGGCGCGGGCGATCTCGGCGGGACCCCACTCCCTGATCTCCCCGACGGTCGCGTTGGAGATCTTCAGGGCGGCCATCTCGGCGCGGTCCTCGTCGTAGTCGCGCATGCCGAAGAGGCGGATGTCCTCGTCCTTGAGATAGGGCCCGAGGCCCTCCAGGTCGGTGAGGTCGGCCTGTCCGCGCCCGGTGGAGAGCGCCAGCTCCTCGCCGCCCGCGGCGCCGATCCGGTCGCTGTTCCCGGGGTGCCGGAAGTCCGCCGAGCCGTCGACGGCGGCGAGACCGTACCGGCCGATGCGCCGCAGCGCGAGGGTGGCGCCGAGCTGGATGGAGCAGTCTCCCCCGAGGACTACGGGAAATTCGCCCGCCCTGACATGTTGTTCGATGCGGTCGGCGAGCGTGCGGGTGTACCGGGCGATGGCGGCGGCGTTGAAGACCCCGTCGCCCTCCCGCCAGTCACCGAGGTCGTAACGCGGCGGTACGACGACCCCGCCCTCCAGAGCTCTGAGCCGCCGCACGATGCCCTGCTCACGGAGCGCTCCGGCGAGCTTGTAGCAGCCGGGCACGGTGCCGGGGGCGGGAGGCCGCAGCCCGAGGTTGGAGGGGGCGTCGATGACCACACGAGTACGCATGCGTCCCATCCTCACCGCCCCCGGCCGGGTGTGTCTCCGTGTCGGCGGAACTCACCCGTTCCCCGGCCGGGGCCGTGTCCGCCGTACCCGGACGACCGCGCCGACGTCCTGCGCGGCGACGGCGCACCTGACCGGCCCGCCTTCCGGCCGGGCGCCGGTCGTCGTCAACGGCTCTTCGCGGAGGCCCCGTTCGAGGCGGTGGCCAGGTCCGGATCGGTGGATCGCCGGGGCGGGACGGAGCCCTCGGTGGGCTCGGACCTCGTCAGCCACAGGCCGGTGAAAACGGCGCCGGCCAAGGTGAGGGCGCCCGCCGCGACGAAGGCGCTGTTGAGGCCGGTCTCGAAGGAGGCGCCGCCGGACTGCCGGGTGCGGACGACGGCTCCGAGCACCGCCACGCCGAGCACCGCGCCGATCTGCCGGGTGGTGCTGCTGATGCCTGACGCGAGGCCGCCCTCCTGCGCGCTGACCGCTTGCATGGCGGCCCCCGTCAGTGGGGACAGGGTGAGGGCGAAGCCGGTGCCGACAACCGCCATCCGCCACCACACGTTCCCGTAGCCGGTGTCGGCGTGCACCGTGCCGAGCGCCAGCAGTCCCAGGCCGGCCAGCGCCATGCCGACGGTCACCACGATCCGGAAGCCGTACCGGGCGGCGAGCCGGCCCGCGTACGGGCTGACGATCACCATGGCGAGGGAGGCCGGCAGGGTCTGCAGGCCGGCGCGCAGGACCGAGCTGCCCTGGACGTACACGAAGAACTGGGAGAAGAAGAACGACGAACCCATGAGCGCGAACCCCACCACGACCATGGCGGTGTTGGACACCGTGAACAGCCGCTGCCGGAACAGCCGCAACGGCAGCATCGGAGCGGGACGACGCGCTTCGACGGCGACGAATGCGGCGAGCAGGACCACCGCGGCGATGAAGCTGCCCAGGATCACCGGCGCCGTCCAGCCGCGGGCACCGCCCTCGATCAGCCCGTAGGTCAGCGCCCCCACACCCAGAACGGACAGCACCGTCCCCGGGACGTCGATCGCGGGGGCGCTCGGACTGCGTGCCTCTTCGAGGCTGCGCAGACCGAGCAGCAGCAGGACCACGCCGATGGGCAGGTTGACCAGGAAGATGGCCTGCCAGCCGAAGGCATCGGTCAGCACTCCGCCGGCCACGGGCCCCGCGGCCAGTCCGATTCCGCTGAGTCCGGCCCACAGTCCGATCGCCCTGACCCGTTCCTGTGGCACGGGATGGGCGGCGGCGAGCAGGGCCAGCGAGGCGGGGCTCAGTGCCGCGGCCCCGATGCCCTGCAGCACCCGGCCGGCGACCAGCCAGCCGACCGAGGGCGCGAGGCTGCACCACACCGACGCGGCGGTGAAGACCATCACGCCGGCCAGGAACACCCGCTTGCGGCCGAAC
The DNA here is from genome assembly GCF_053593715.1 of Streptomyces sp. NPDC002125. Lineage (NCBI taxonomy): Bacteria > Bacillati > Actinomycetota > Actinomycetes > Kitasatosporales > Streptomycetaceae > Streptomyces > Streptomyces sp. NPDC002125. The sequence continues at coordinate 40,189 of NZ_JBSFDD010000012.1, forward strand.
CGGTCGGCGAAGATCCCTCCGGCCAGCAGCAGCATCGCGACCAGGAGTACGTACGCGTCGACGATCCACTGCAGACCGGTCAGTTCGGTGTGCAGCCGCTGCTGCATGTCGGGCAGCGCGGCTCCGACGATCGTGTTGTCGAGCAGAACCATGAATTGGCCCAGGCAGGTCACCGTGAGCAGCACGGTCCGGTGTGACCGACTGCCTGCGGCCGCATGCGGTGCAGCCATGGGGGTTCCTCTCGATCGATGGTCGCGCCCGGCCCGCGGCCCACGCGGTGACGCGGGTGGCGATACGCCTGAGCGCACTAAAGCAGTCAGCGACTGCGTTAGGCGACTGTAGAGAGGGTCGCCCCGCAAACGCAAGTAGTTACTGCGTTAAGGTGGGGCCATGAATGAGCGAGAGCGCGCCCGGCGGCCAGGCGGGCGCAGCGCCCGGGTGGGCGCGGAGGTGCACCAGGCCGTCACCGACCTGATCAGTGAGCGCGGCTACGGCAACTTCACCGTCGGCGAGGTCGCGGCCCGCGCGGGTGTGGCCGACAGCAGCATCTACCGCCGGTGGGGCAGTCTGGAGACCTTGCTCACCGAAGTGGCGCTCACCCGTCTCAACGCGCGGTCACCAATGCCGGACACCGGGAGCCTCGCCGGTGACCTGCGCACCTACGCGGCCAATGTGGCCCGCGAGATCACCGGACCCGACGGCGTGGCGGTGGTACGCCTGGCCGTCGCCCTGTCCGGCAACGGCGGGAAGGGCCCGCAGGCCGGTGACGGCCTTCGCGACGAGCGCATGCGGCAACTGCAGTCCATGCTGGATCGCGCCGTAGAACGCGGCGAGCGCGCGCCCGACGCGTACGGCGTGCTGGACCACATCCTGGCCCCGATGTACATCCGCGTCCTGTTCGGCATGGTCCCGCTCACCCCGGAGTACATCGACGGGCTGGTCGACCGGCTGCTGTGACCCGGGGCCTCCCGTGCGGATCAGGCCGAGGAGCGGAAGGCGCCCGCGGCAGCCGCCAGGAACGCGGCCTCCGCGGCCCGTCGTGGGAGCCCGGGGTCCGGAGCGTCGCGCAGGAGCACCAGCTGGTGGTAGAGCGGGGCCGTGGCGGCGACGAGCAGGCTCCGCGCGTCCGTGTGCCGTGCGGGGATTTCACCGCGCTCGACGGCGCGCTCGACGAGGATCTCGCACTGGGCGTACCGGTCGGCCCACAGCCGCGTCTGGGCCCGCGCGGCCTGTTCCGAGTGGAATGAGGCCGCCATCAGCGCGACGGCGAACGACGGCTGCACGACCAGCGATTCCTGGATCTCCTGGTTGAGGGCCGTCAGATCGCCGCGCAGGGAACCGGTGTCCGGCGGCTGCCAGTCGATCTCACCGGCGGCGTCGATGAGGTCGACGAGCAGACCGCCGACATCGCGCCAGCGCCGGTAGACCGTGGCGCGGTGCACTCCGGCGCGCGTCGCGACCCCCTCCATCGTGAGTGCTTCGTGACCGCCTTCGGCGAGTTCGGCGCGCACCGCGTCGAGCACCTGGGCGCGGACGCGGGCGGTGCGACCGCCGGGACGGCGGTCCGGCGTCGTGTCCGGTGAGTCTGTCATCGGCCTTCGATTTCGGGTTGATCAAGGCGGCAGGGCTGTGCCAGCATCCTAACGCGACAGTTGTCGCTCTAGGTCCACTGGAGAGGAACCGCTTCCGCGATGACGCCCGTTCCCGCCGACCCCACCGTGCTCCACCCGATGCCCGAGCACCCGCGCGTGGTCCTCCTCAAGCCGTTGGTGAGGTCGCCGCTGATCGAGGTCGGTGACTTCTCCTACTACGACGATCCGGACGACCCGACCGCGTTCGAGACGCGCAACGTCCTGTACCACTACGGCCCCGAGCGGCTGGTCATCGGCCGCTACTGCGCGCTGGGGACGGGCACCCGGTTCATCATGAACGGCGCCAACCACCGCATGGACGGCCCTTCCACCTTCCCGTTCCCCACCATGGATGGCTCCTGGGCGGAGCACTTCGACCTGATCACCGGCCTGCCCGGCCGGGGGGACACGGTCGTCGGCAACGACGTGTGGTTCGGCCACGGCGTCACGGTCATGCCCGGTGTGCGCATCGGTCACGGCGCGATCATCGCCGCCGGCGCCGTGGTCACCGGCGACGTCCCCGACTACGGCATCGTCGGCGGCAACCCCGCCCGGCTCATCCGCACCCGCTACGACGCCCCGGACATCGCCCGGCTCCTCGCGGTGGCGTGGTGGGACTGGCCCGTGGGGCACATCACCCGCCATGTACGGACGATCATGACGGGGTCCGTCACCGAACTGGAGGAGGCCGCCGCGCAGATCGACCGGTCCTGACACCGCGTCCTCACCACGCCGCCCGCACCCGCCCCGCGCCGGAATCGAGTGATCGCCCATGCCCCGTCACCGCGCCCATGTCGCCATGGTCGGCGTCCCGATCGTCAGTCATGTCCTGCCGAGCCTCGCGCTCATCCGTGAGCTGGTGGCCCGTGGGCACCGGGTCACGTACGCCAACGACCCGTGCGTGGCCGACCGGATCGAGTCCACCGGAGCGGAACTGGTGTCCTGCACCTCCACGTTGCCGGTCGCCGACAACGACTGGCCCGCCGACCCCATCGCGGCGGCAAGCCTCTTCCTCGACGACGCCGTCCAGGCGCTCCCGCACCTGCACGCAGCCTACGACGACGATCCGGCCGACCTGTACCTCTACGACATCGGCGCCTACGCCGCGCGCGCCCTCGCCGAGGCGCAGGGCCGCCCCCTCGTGCAGCTCTCCCCGACCTTCGTCGGCTGGGACGGCTACCAGGAGGAGGTCGCGGCGCATCTGCGGAAGCTGCCGGGCGCCGACGTGTACCAGGACAGGTTCGCGCGGTGGCTGGCCGACTGCGGTGCGACCACCACGGACGTGGACACGTTCTCCGGCCCACCCGCCCGCGCCCTCGCCCTGATCCCGAGAGCGATGCAGCCGCATGCCGACCGGGTCGACACCGATACCGTGACCTTTGTCGGCCCCTGCTTCGACACCCGGACGGACGTGGACACAGACGGCTGGACCCGCCCGGCAGGCGCGGACAAGGTGCTCCTGGTCTCGCTCGGCTCGGCGTACACACGCCAGGCCGCGTTCTACCGCCGGTGCATCGCCGCCTTCGGCGGTCTGCGCGGCTGGCACGTCGTACTCCAGATCGGCGCGTACACCGACCCCGCCGAACTCGGCACCATCCCGTCCAACGTCGACGTGCAGTCCTGGGTCCCGCAACGGGCGATCCTGGAACAGGCCGACGCCTTCGTCACCCATGCCGGCATGGGCGGCTGCGGCGAAGGGCTCCTCGCGGGCGTTCCCATGATCGCCGTGCCGCAGGGGGCCGAGCAGTTCATGAACGCCGACCGGCTCGTGGAACTCGGCGTCGCGCGGCGCCTGGACACCGCCGATGCCACCGCCGAGTCTCTGCGCACGGCACTGACCGACCTGGTCACGGATCCGGAACGCGCCACCAGGTCACGGCAGTTGCAGGCCGCAGCGCGGGCCGAGGGCGGCACCCGGCGCGCTGCCGACCTGATCGAGGACGTGCTGACCGCCGCAGAGGGCACCGGGCGCTGAACGCCGCCTCCGCGCCGGACGCGCAACGGCGCACCGCGAACGGAACCGCGGTGGCGGCTTCCTGAGATCACGACGGCTCAGGAGGTGGCGGACACCAGGCCGATCCGGTGGGCGAGGACGACGGCCTGGACACGGTCGCGGAGACCTAGTTTGGTCAGGATCCGCGACACATACGTCTTCACCGTCTCGGGCGTGATGAACATCGCCGCGGCGATCTCCGCGTTCGACAGCCCCTCGGCGATCAGCCGGAGTGCCTCCAGCTCGCGGACGGTCAGCGCACCCACGACTTCCTCCCTGGCCGGCCGGGAGGTGTCCGCAGGGCGCAGCCGTTCGGCGAAGTGGCCGATGAGGTGCCGGGTGACGGCCGGAGCCAGCAGTGCCTCGCCCCCGGCGACCGTCCGTATCCCGCCCACCAGTTCGGCAGGGGGCGAGTCCTTGAGGAGGAAGCCGCTCGCTCCGGCCCGGAACGCGTCGTAGACGTAGGCGTCGACGTTGAAGGTGGTGACGACCAGCACCTTCGGTGGCGCCACCGCGTCGGGACCGGCCAGCAGGCGGGTCGCCTCGATGCCGTCGAGCAGAGGCATCCGGATGTCCATCACGACCACATCGGGGCGCAGTTGACGCGCGGCCTGGACCGCGGCGTGCCCGTTCTCGGCCTCCCCGACGACCTCCAGGTCGGGCTGGGACGAGAAGATGGTGACATAGCCGGTGCGCACCAACGCCTGGTCGTCGCAGACGAGTACGCGGATCGGCGGCGCATCACTCATGGGTCACTCCTGCGCGGACTGGGCGGGTATCACGGCACGGACATGGAACCCGCCGTCGGGACGGGGCCCGGCCTCCAGTTCACCATCGAGCATCCGCACCCGTTCACGCAGCCCGGTCAGCCCTCGTCCGCCGCCAGGGCCCTCGTGCCGGGTCGCCGGCGCGGCCGCCGAGGAGGAGTCGGCCCCTTCGGTGGCCACCTCGATCTCGATGCGTTCGTCGCCGTGCCGGACCAGGACCTGTGTCCGCCGTCCGGCCGCGTGCTTCATCGCGTTGGTGAGCGCCTCCTGCACCACGCGGTACGCGGCCAGTTCCACGTCGACGCTCCGCGTCCGCCGCCCGCCCCGCTCGATGAACTCGACGGGCTGGCCCGACATGCGGGCCCGCTCGACCAGGTCCGCCACCTTTCCCAGGGTGGGCGCCCGGTCCGCGGATTCGGAGGCGGAGGCGGACCGACCGGTGGCCTCCAGCACTCCGAGCAGATGCCGCAGTTCGGTGAGCGCCCGGCGGCCGGTGTCGCTGACGGCTGTCAGGCCCTCACCGGCCCGTTCCGGCGCGGACGTGAGCAGGAACTGCGCCGCGTCGGCCTGGACCACCATGGCCGTCACATGGTGCGTCACCACGTCGTGCAGTTCACGCGCGATGCGTGCGCGCTCGGCGTCCGCGGCCACCTCGGCGGCCAGCCTCCGCCGTTCGGCCTCCTCCGCCCGACGCTTGCGTACGCCGGTGCCCACCAGCCAGACCCCGGCCAGGAACAGGGAGAACGCGAGGTAGTCGGCAATCCGCTCCGGTGAGCCCAGGCGGTGCAGGACGACGGCCAGCACCGCGTAGCCCGCGCTCGCGGCGGCGGCGAGCGCGCGACGGAAGGAGGTCTGGTGGGCTCCGGCGGAGTACAGGGCCGCGTAGAGCCCGACGCTCCCGAACGTCGCGGGACAGCCCAGTGCCTGATGCACCGCGAAGGCACAGCCGACGACGGCGAGACAGGCCGCGGGCCACCGGGTACGTACCGCGAGCGGCAGGGTCTGCGCCAGGGTCAGTCCGATGCTCAGCGGGCTCGACGGGCGACCGGGCAGTTCGCCGATCTGCGCACCGATCTGCGACAGGGTCGGTAGGAAGGCCAGCACGGCGAGCACCAGCGCGAGACCGCCGTCCCTGACGTCCTGCTGACGGTCCGTCAGCCACACAAGTGGCCTCGGCGGCAGCGATGGTCTCCGCGACCACCTGAGCATCAACACGTCCGTCTCCGTTCCGTTCCGGTCAGCCGGGAGGGGTGCCACGCGCAGGGCTCAGCGGGCGACGCGCCGACGGGGCAGCAGACCGCCCCGCCGGTGGGCGAGGACGAACATCGGGATCACCAGCGCCACACCGATGAGGACGGTAACGATCGACGCCTCCAGACTGAAAACGCCGCCGGTCAGCAGGCCGGAACCGCTGACGTGCACGGACAGCAGCCCCTCGACGGCGTTGCCCGAGACGGGGATGCCGAGCAACTGCTCGGTGGCGTTCCAGGCGAAGTGCAGGCCTACGACGAACCACATGCTGCGCCGCCACAGGAAAGCCGCTCCGAGCAGCGCGCCCGCCTCGATGGCGATCGCCAGTCCGCTCCACACGGTGGCACCGGGGTTGGCCAGGTGCGCGGCACCGAACATCAGCGCGGTGATCGCGACGGCGGCACCACTGCCGAACAACCGCTCCAGGGCCTGGAGGGCGAGGCCGCGGAACATCAGCTCCTCGGTGACCGCCGCGCCCGCCTGGACGGCGACCGCGGACGTCAGGACGGGGAAGAAGCCGTTGCCGGCCCAGGAGAACGAGTAGCCTCCGAACGCCGCGATCACCAGGGCGGACACGAGGATGAAGCCCAGGCCGACCCCGCCGCCGAGGAGCGCCTCGCGCACGGCCCCGCGCCGGGCGATCTCCGGCGTGGACCGCCGGGCCACGAAGCGCATGACCGCCCAGTAGACAGCCACGGCGACGGCCGCTCCCAGGACCGGGACCGGTCCGGGGCCGGTCGCGGTCGCAGCCGAGACGGCGCCGACGCCGAGCATTCCGATCAGCATCCAGCCGAGCGGCGAGCCGAGTATCCGGCCGAGGCGGCCGCGGCCCGGACCTGAGGCATCACCCGGACCGGAGACGTCGCCCGGACCGGAGACGTCGCCCGGACCGGAGACGTCGCTCGGACTGCGGGTGTCACTCGGACCGTCCGCGAGCCGGTCGTGGCCCGCCCCGTGGCGTGTGGTGGATGAGGTGTTCATCGTGGCCCCCTTGGTGGTCGGCCGCCCCGATGGCGACCCGACGACCACGCTAGGAACTCCGCTGCCTCCGCGATTCACCCGCGAGCGGACGGAGCCGGTAGCTCTCATGGGGGATGCGCACAGCGCGGCGGTGTCCTCCCGCCGGTCCCCCACCTCTTCCGCAGCGATCGATGCGGAAGAGGTAGGCTCCGTGGGTGGCTACCAGACAGCGCGGCTCCATCGGCCGGCCCCGGGGATTCGACGCCGAAGAGGCTCTCGAACGCGCCATGCTGTTCTTCTGGGAACACGGCTACGAGGGCGCCGGCCTGGCAGGCCTGACCGAGGCGATGGGCATCTCGACCACCAGCATGTACGCGGCCTTCGGGAACAAGGAGGAGCTGTTCCGCAAGGCCCTGGACCGCTACACCGAAGGTCCCAGCGCCTACCTCGCCCGGGCCCTGGAGGAGCCGACCGCCCTCGGCGTGGCCGCCGCGGTCCTGGCCGGCACCGTACGGACCACCACCCGGCCGGCCCACCCCCAGGGATGCCTCGGCGTCCAGGGCGCCCTGGCCACCGGCGACTCCGGGAAGGCGGTCCGCGACCTGCTCTCCGCCTGGCGCACCAACGGCTGCCGTCAGCTCCGCGACCGGTTCCAGCAGGCCGTCGACGACGGCGAACTGCCTCCGGAGGCCGATCCTGGACTGCTCGCCCGCTATGTCACCACCCTGGCCTTCGGCATCGCCGTGCAGGCCGCGAGCGGCATCGGCCGCGACGACCTCCAGGAGATGGCGGACGCCGCCCTGCTCAGCTGGCCGCTCTCCCGGGAGCCGGCCGGGTGACGGCCGGGACGGTCACGGCCCGTGCGGCGCGATCCGCCGCGAGAGGGTGCCCCTACCGGTTCGCCCGCCTGCGGAACAGGTAGGCGCCGCAGAGCCCGCCGGCCACGAAGACCCCCAGCAGCGCGGCCCAGAGGGGCATCGTGACCTTGGGGATGATGACGCGGATGGTGACGTCCTGGGTGTTCACACAGATGAAGACGATCGTCAGGATCGCCAGGACCGTGACGGCGATCCGAGCGGGGGTGAACGCGTTCGTACTGCCGCTGGATACGTCCTTGGGGCTCATGAGCGGCCCTTTCGCTGGGTCCTGGTCCACGGGACCGGGAACCGGCGGTCCCCGGACCTCAGGATGCCTCCGTCCCGGGTCCGGGGTGCTGTGGAGCAGGGCCGTCCGGGTGACGTCAGCCGGCCACGGGCAGTTCCAGGACCCCGGTGTCCTGCGGGGCGCTGACCACGGTGACCGGTTTGATGCCCCGGTTGCCGAAGTACGCGCTGTCGCTCGCCGCGATCACGAAGCGCAGCTTGTGCCCCTTCTCGTACCGGTGGACGATGCCCGGCAGCTCCACGGTGAAGGGGCGCGTGACGTCGGGGACGCGCACGGGCGCCACCAGTCGGTTCACCAGCTTCTGGGTGCCGTCGGGCGCCACGTCGTAGACCTTGGTGAACAGGACGAGCTTGTCGGCCGCGTCCCCGCTGTTCTGGACCCGCTCCGCCTTCGGCGAGACGACCCTCAGGGTGGCCCTCGGCGCGCCGACGACGTCCAGCGGCGCGGTCAGCGGGGCACTGGTCCAGCCGAGGTGGGTGCCCTTGATGTCGTACGGTGCCGGGTCGGGCAGCCCGATGAGTCCGGCGAGGGAGCTCTCGGAGTGGCTGCTGGGCAGAAGCCAGTTGGTGTACTGGCGGCTGCCCCGGGTGACCTCGGAGCGGCTGTCCACCAGGGCGCCGTCGCCGGAGAGGTACATCGTGCGTGAGAGGGCGGGCACGGCCGCCGCGGTGCCGTACCCGCTCGCGTAGTCACGGTAGTAGGCGAACTCGGGCCCGGTGGCGGTGTCCTCCTCGTGGTGGAGGTAGCGGTCGAACCAGGCGAGGATGCGCTGTCCGACGTAACTGGTCTCCAGATTGCCCGTGCCCAGGTCGAGTTCGCCCGCCACCTGGCCGCCGCTGTGGCCCCAGGACTGCCAGATCATCTTGGCCGTGGTGCCCTGCGCCTTGAGCGTCCGGTAGGTGGCGGTGGCCTCGTTGAGGTTGAACAGGCTGTCGGCCTGGCCCTGGACGAGCAGGGTGGGCGCGGTGACGCCGGACAGATAGGAGGCCGGCGAGACGCTCCGCGCGTAGGCCAGCATCTTCGCGGTCGCGGCGGCCGGGTAGCTCCCGGAGTTCAGGAGGCGGATTATGTCGCAGGCGTCGGCGGCGAAGTGCAGACAGGTGAGGCTGCCGAAGCGGGACGGGTCCAGGCTCGGGACCAGCAGGGGCTGCCCCTCGCCCATCAGGTAGAAGCCGTTGGTCCACTGCCACTTGAAGACACCGGCCGTGCCGGAGGAGACACCCAGGGCAGCTCCGGTGGCGTTGGGGGCGAGGGAGTAGGCCAGGTCGTTCCAGGTGATCAGCGGCACGAGCGCGTCGACGCGGTGGTCGGCGGACGCGGTGGCCAGCTGTATGGCCCCTCCGTACGAGCCGCCGATCATGCCCACCACCGGGTCGCCCGGGGCGTCGGCGGTGACGAAGTCGGCCTTGGTGCCGTCGTCGGCGGCGCGGGTGCCGCCGAGGAAGTCGACGAGCCCGGATGCCGCCCTGCCGTCGATCGCGGGGTCGTCGAGGGTGATGAGGCAGCCGGACTTGCCGAAGCCCAGGCCGGAGTAGACGAGGGAGACGTAGCCGCGCTCCGCGAACGCCTTGCCGATGGCGTCCGTCGAGCCGTCGGACTTGCTGCCACCGAAGCCGTTGGTGGCGAGGACGGCGGGGGCGGGGTGCCGGGCGTCCACGCCGTCCGGCCGGTAGAGGTCGGCGTCCACGGTGCAGGTCCGGTCGCCCGCCCGCACGGTGAACTCCAGTGCGGTGACGGTGTACCGGTCCGCGGCCGACGCCGGTGGCGCGCCCGTCAGAGCGAGCGGGGCGAGAAGCGCCGCCCCCGCGAGCGAGGTGAGTGGACGACGGAACCTGGACACAGCACGCGACACATGGGCCTCCACACCGAGGACACATTACCGACCGGTAAGTACCGGGCCCGGCCCATGGTGTGACACAGGTCATAGCGGTGTCAACGCACGGGAGGCGGGTTTCCCCGGGGATTCGGACCTCTGTCCGGGTCCGTCCGTTCAGAGGAGCGCGGGCACGTGGACGGTGAGGGTGCAACGGCCGCCGTCCGCCGGGGCGTTCAGCACCGCCGGCACACCGAGCGGGACGGTCAGCGCCGTGGGTCCGTGGCCGAAGCCCAGCTCCTCGGCCACCGGGACCCCGAGTCCGCCGAGCAGGTCGGCGAGCACGGCCCGCACCTTCCCGTACGGCCCGCAGCCCTCCCAGGAGCCGCACACCACCCCGGATATGCCGTCCAGGGCGCCGATGCGCAGCAGCCTGGTCAGGTATCCGTCGAGGCGGTACGGGTCCTCCCCGACATCCTCGATCACCAGCAGCCCGCCCCGGGCCGAGGTCCTGGCCCCGGGGGTGCCCGCGTCGGCGGCGAGCAGGCTCAGACAGCCGCCGTACGTGACCCCCCGGGCGGTGCCGGGAACCAGCGCGGCGGCCGTGCCCAGGCCGAGGTTCAGCACCGACTCGGGTTCGAACAGGGTGGAGCGCAGGGCGTGCCGGGTCGCCTCGTCCTCCAGGAAGACCTCGGTGGCGGTCATCGGGCCGTGGAGGGTCGAGAACCCGGCCCGCAGGGCGAACGCCTCGTGCAGCACGGTGATGTCGCTGTATCCGACGAACACCTTGGGCCCGGCCGCCCTGAGCGCGGACCAGTCCAGGAGGTCCACCATGCGGTGGGCGCCGTATCCTCCCCTGGCGCACAGGACGGCGTCCACGGACGGGTCGCACCACGCCTCCTGGAGGTCCTGGGCGCGGTGCTCGTCCGTAGCGGCGAGATGGTCCAGCTCGGGGTGGGTGCCCAGGGCATGGGGTGCCGCCACCGCGTCGAGGCCCCAGCCGCGCAGCAGTTCGAGGCCGCGTTCCATGCGGTCGGGAGGCACGGGGCCGCTGGGGGCGACCACCACGACCCTGGAGCCCGGACGCAGCCGGGCCGCGCGGGCGAGGGGTTCCAGGGTCACCGCTTCAGCTCCAGTCCGGGAACATCGGGGCGGTCGAAGCCGAACGTCTGGGCGTAGAGCGAGAGTTCCGCCTCCAGTGCGCGCCGCACGGTCCCGGCTCTGCGGAAGCCGTGCCCCTCCCCCTCGAAGGCGAGGTAGGCGTGCGGCACCCCGCGGCCCTCGACGGCTGCCAGGAAGCGCTCGCACTGTACGGGCGGGCAGATCGGGTCGTCGAGCCCCTGGAGCAGCAGGAAGGGCGCGGTGAGCGAGGCCGTGTGGTGGACGGGCGAGCGCTCCCGGTAGCGCTCGGGCACCTCGGCGTACGGGCCCACGAGCGATTCGAGGTACTGCGATTCGAAGTCGTGCGTCTCGCCTGTCGCCCAGCCCTCCAGGTCGAGGATCGGATAGCTGATCGCCCCGCAGGCGTAGACGTCGGTCCGGGTGAGCGAGGCCGCGGTGGTCCAGCCCCCGGCGCTGCCGCCCCGGATCGCCAGCCGGGCGCGGTCCGCCGTGCCCTCGTCGGCCAGTGCCAGGGCGACGGCCGCGCAGTCCTCGACGTCGACAACGCCCCACTGCTCGCGGAGCCGTTCCCGGTAGGCGCGGCCGTAGCCGGTGGAGCCGCCGTAGTTCACCTCGGCGACCCCGATGCCCCGGGAGGTGAAGTAGGCGATCTCCAGGTCGAGTACGAGCGGGGCGCGCCCGGTGGGGCCGCCGTGCGCCCAGATCACGTACGGGGGAAGTTCGCCGTCGGGTCCGGTGCGGTCGGGGTGGCGCGGCGGGTGCACATGGGCGTGGATCTCGCGCCCCTCGGGGCCGGTGAAGGTCCGCACACGCGGCTGGGAGCAGTACGCGGGATCGACCACGTCCTCGTGGGGTACGCCGATGGTCCGGGCGTGCCCCGTTGCGGTGTCCAGCTCCACCACCTCGTACGACGTGCTGGGGCTCGCGGCGATGCCGACGACCCTGGTGTCCTGCACGGCGAGGGTCTCGGCCCAGGCGGTCCAGGGGCCGGCGGCGTCGACGAGTTCGCCGGTCTCCGGGTCGAGCACGCCGAGCCTCGTGGTGCCCCGGCCGTGGATGACGGCGATCAGCCCGTTGTCCAGGAGGTGGAACCAGCGCAGGCCGATCTTCCACAGCGGCCCGCCGAACTCCTCGCTCCGCCCGGCGCAGAGTCGGCTGCTGGGCACGACCGCTCCCGCGACGGCGTCGGGGCGCAGCCGCTGGAGCTCCCACCAGCCGCCGACGTCCGACACGAAGAGGAGCGTGCCGTCCCGGTCCCACTCCACCTGGACGACCGATTCGTCGATGTCGCCGACCAGGGGCCTGGCCCCGGTGAAGGTCCCCTCCCCGGTGACCTCGGCCATCATCGCGACGGTGCCGTCCCACGGCATCCGCGGATGGTCCCAGGCGATCCAGGCGGCCCTGGAACCGTCGTGGGACAGCTTGGGCCCGGTGACGAACCGGTGCCGGTCGTCGCTGAGTTCGCGTACGGCGCTCCGGTCTGCGGCGGCCGATCCGTCGAGCGGGACGGCGGCGATCACGCGTCGCACATCGGTGGGCGATTCGCCCGTGAACTCCTCCAGCACACACCACACTTCGCGGCGTTCGAGACGCAATTGCGGTTCCACCCAGCGCAGTCCGCCGCCGATGTCCGACAGGGGGGTCAGCGGCCACGGCTCGTCGGGCCCGTCCGGCGCGTAGGCGTACAGCCGCTGGTCGGGGAAGTGGACGAAGACGACGAGCGGGCCGCCCTCCTCGCGCGCCACGCCCGCCCACGGCACCCCGCCGTACTCCATGACACGGCTGCGGGGGTTCCACGGTTCGGGGAGCACGGACCGGGTGGTGCCGTCGGCCCTGCGGCGTACGAGGGCGCGGCGGCCTCCCTCGGCCGGGCGTGGTTCCGTCCACCACACCTCGTCGCCGACGGTGCCGACGAACTCCGGCCGGCCGTCGTGCGCGGCGGCGAGCGCCGCGTCGATCGGTGAAGGCCATGTGCCGTACGCCGCTGTGGACACCATGGTCGGTTCCCCCTCTTCGCTCTCTACGGTCGGCCGGGTGCGGTGCGTGGGCCGTGGCGGGTGGTTCTTCTCAGGCGGTGCGCAGGAAGTGGTCCAGGACCCGGACGCCGAAGTGCAAAGCGTCGACCGGGACGCGTTCGTCGACACCGTGGAACAGCGCCTGGTAGTCGAAGCCCACGGGCAGCTTCAGCGGGGAGTAGCCGTAGCCGGTGATGCCGAGCCGGGAGAACTGTTTGGCGTCCGTGCCGCCCGACATGCAGTAGGGGACGACACGGGCGTCCGGGTCGAACAGCTCGATGGCCGCCCGCATCTTCGCGTACGTCGGGGAGTCGACCGGAGCCTGGAGCGGAACCTCGCGGTGCAGGAACTCCCAGTCGATCCCGGGGCCGGTCAGCCGGTCCATCGTCGTGCGGAACTCGTCCTCGCCGCCGGGCACCATGCGTCCGTCGATCTGGGCTGTGGCGCGGCCCGGGATCACGTTGACCTTGTAACCGGCTTCCAGCATCGTCGGGTTGCTGCTGTTGCGGACGGTCGGCTCGACCAGCGCGGCGGCGGGTCCGAGCTTGCCGAGGAGTTCGTCCACGTCGAAACCGGGGGCGTCGGGATCGATCCGGATGTGGTGGAGGGCGGCGATCTCGATGAGGGCGGCGCGCACGGTCGGGGTCAGCCGCACCGGCCATTCGTACGCGCCGATCCTGGCGACCGCCGCGGCCAGGGCGCTGACGGCGTTGGCCTTGTTGACCTTGGAGCCGTGGCCCGCCTTGCCCTCGGCGGTCAGCTTCAGCCAGCCGGTGCCCCGCTCGCCGGCGGCGATGGGATAGAGCGGCATGCCGGGTCCCGCGTGGAAGGTGAAGGCGCCGGACTCGCTGATGCCCTCGGTGCAGCCCTCGAAGAGCTCGGGGTGCTTGTCCGCGAGGAAACCCGCGCCGTCGTGCGCGCTCGCCTCCTCGTCGGCCGTGTAGGCGACGACGATGTCACGGCGCGGGCGTACGCCGGCGCGCGCCCAGGCCCGGACGACGGCGAGCACCATCGCGTCCATGTTCTTCATGTCGATGGCGCCGCGGCCCCACACGACTCCGTCGCGCACCTCTCCGGAGAAGGGGTGCACGGTCCAGTCGGCGGCCTCGGCGGGCACCACGTCCAGATGCCCGTGGACGAGGAGGGCGTCGGCGGACGGGTCGGTGCCCCGGATGCGGGCGACGACGTTCGTCCGCCCCGGTGTGCGTTCCAGGAGGGCGGGCTCCAGCCCGGCGCCGGCCAGCCGCTCGGCGACGTACTCGGCGGCGGGGCGCTCCCGGCAGCTGCCGTCGCCCCGGTTGGTGGTGTCGATCCGGATCAGCTCGGAGGTGAACGTCACGGACTCCGCGAGCGCCGTCGCGTCGACCGGACCGGTCGGGTTGCCCGCCTCAGCCATACTGCTCCTCCACGGCGGCCGACACGATCGTCGTCACCGCCTTGAACGTGCGGATACCTTCGTACATCGTCCCGCTGGTGTAGGCGACACGCCGTTCACCGCTCGGCGCCACGCCGGGAACCACGGTCGCGGACGCCGCCAGATGCTCGGCGTCGAACTCCAGCTCCACGGTGTGGGAGCCGCCCGTCACCGGTGCGTGGCGCCCGGCGAGCGAGGTCGCCTCGGCGGCCGCCTTCCGGATGTCGGCGGCGGTACGGGCCGGGGTGCGGCACACGGCGGCGTAGCGCGAGACGTAGTCCTTCACCGCCACCGTACGGGCGCGGGGGGCGTAGCCGGCGGCGTCCACGCAGGTCAGGTCGTCGCCGGTGACGAGGATGACGGGGACCCCGTACTCCGCCGCGACGTGGGCGTTGAGCAGGCCCTCGCTGGCGCGGACGCCGTTCAGCCAGACGCCGGTGATGGAGTTGGCCAGATAGGTGTGGGCGAGCACGCCCTCCGTGCCCGCGCCGGTGTGATAGCCGACGAAGGCGACGGCGTCGACGTCGCCGTGCTGGATGCCCTCGACCATGGAGAGGGACTTGTGCTTGCCGGTGAGCATCTGGACGCGCTCGTCGAGCCGCTCCAGGAGCAGGTTGCGCATGCTCCAGTGGGCCTCGTTGACGAGCACCTCGTCGGCGCCGCCGTCGTAGAAACCGAGCGCGGCGGCGTTCACGTCGGAGGTGAACAGCGAACGGCACCGCTCCCACTGCGGGGTCCCGGGCAGCACATCGGCCGGCCAGGTCACTCCGGTGGCGCCCTCCATGTCGGCGCTGACGAGGATCTTCACGGTGCGCGGTCCTGTCACTGGTCGGTACGGTCCCCCGCCCGCCGCGCGGGAAGAGGATCTTCGTGCCGCCTCACGGTACGCGCCGGGACAGTGCCGGGCCAGAGCCTTCGTGATCTGTCACTGGTCCAGTCCGGTGAAGCCGTCCGCCGTGCGGCGGACGGCTTCCGGAGCGGGGCCGCGGTCAGGGGCGGGCGGTGCCCTTGACCAGCTCGTCGATCCGGGCGAGCTCGTCCGCGCCGAACTCCAGGTTCCCGATGGCCGCGACGCTGTTCTCCAGCTGTGCGACGCTGCTCGCGCCGACGACGGCGGAGGTGACCCGGCCGCCGCGCAGCACCCAGGCGAGCGCCATCTGTGCCAGGGACTGTCCGCGCTCCCGCGCCAGTTCGTTCAGCTCGCCCAGCCGGGATACCAGGTCCGGGGTGACCGCCTCGGCCGACAGGAACGGGCTGGTGCCCGCCGCACGCGAGCCCTCCGGGATGCCGCGGAGGTAGCGGTCGGAGAGGATGCCCTGCTCCAGCGGGGAGTAGGCGATGGAGCCGGTACCGAGCTCGTCGAGGGCGTCCAGCAGCCCGTCCTCGACCCAGCGGTCCAGCATGGAGTAGCGCGGCTGGTGGATGAGGAGCGGGGTGCCCAGCTCGTTCAGAATGCGGGCGGCCTCACGGGTCTGCTCGGCTGAGTAGTTGGAGACCCCGGCGTAGAGGGCCTTGCCCTGGCGCACGGCGGTATCGAGCGCGCCCATCGTCTCTTCGAGCGGGGTGTCCGGGTCGAAGCGGTGCGAGTAGAAGATGTCGACGTAGTCGAGGCCGAGCCGGGTGAGGCTCTGGTCGAGCGAGGAGCGCAGGCTCTTGCGGGAGCCCCACTCGCCGTACGGGCCCTCCCACATGTGGTAGCCCGCCTTGGTGGAGATGACGATCTCGTCCCGGAGACCGGCGAAGTCCGTCTTCAGGGCGCGGCCCATGGCGATCTCGGCGGAGCCGGGGGGCGGGCCGTAGTTGTTGGCGAGGTCGAAGTGGGTGATGCCCAGGTCGAAGGCCCGGCGCAGGATCTCGCCCTGGCTCTCGGGGGTCCGGTCGCCTCCGAAGTTGTGCCAGAGGCCGAGGGACAGCGCGGGGAGCAGCAGACCGCTGCGCCCGGTGCGCCGGTAGGGCATGGCGGTGTAGCGGTCGGCGGACGGAAGATACATACGGGCACTCCACGGGGACACGGGCCTGCGCGCCGGATCCGGTGCGCGTTCCCCAGACTGGCGGAGATCGATCCAGCGGTCCAACAGGAGATTCCGCTCGGATTCATCGCTTAGATTGCTCAATCATGGAATTGCGTCAGCTGGAGCACTTCGTCGCGGTCGCCGAGGAGCAGCACTTCACCCGCGCGGCCGAACGTCTGGCCGTCTCGCAGTCCGGGCTGTCCGCGTCCGTCCGGGCCCTGGAGCACGAGCTCAGGACACCGCTGTTCAGCCGCACGACGCGCACGGTCCGGCTCACCGAGGCGGGCCAGGCCCTGCTGGTCGAGGCGGAGCGCACGCTGGCGGGGGCCAGGGCGGCGCGGGACGCGGTCGACGCCGTACGGGGACTGCTGCGCGGGACGCTGACGCTGGGGGTGGAGCAGTGCGTGGCCGGGGTCAGCCCGGCGCGGCTGCTCGCGGCCTTCCACCGGGAGCATCCGCACATGGAGATCCGGCTCCGGCAGGAGGGCACGTCCAGTCTGCTGGAGGGGGTGGCGGGCGGCCGGCTCGACCTGGCGTTCGCCGCCACGGTCAGCCCGCCGGAGTGGCGGGGCGAACTCGTGCCGCTGGCACGGGAGCCGATGGTCGTCCTGTGCGAGCCCGGCCACCGGCTGGCCGTGGAGGGGAAGCCGGTGGCGTGGGGCGGGCTCCAGGGCGAGTCGTTCATCGACTTCCACCCGGACTGGGGGCCGAGGCGGGCGGCGGACGAGGCGTGCGCGGCGGCGGGGGCACGCCGCACGGTGGCGCTGGAGGTCAGCGACGTGCACAGCCTGCTGGAGCTGGTCCACGAGGGGCTCGGCATCGCGGTGGTGCCGCACCACTTCGCCCGTAAGCCGGAGGCGCGGGGGCTGGTGACCGTGGAGCTCGAAGGCGCGCATCTGCCGGTGTACGAGAGCGTCGTGGTGCTCCCTCCGGCCCGGGCCATGAGCCCGGGGGCGAAGGCACTGATGACGCTGGTCCGGGAGAACCCGCTGCGCTGGGAGCGCTGAAGGCACGGGGCACGGAGGCGCGCGGGCGCGGAGGTGCCGCGGCATCGGCCGCTGCGGCGAGGAAGGTCGGTAGCCGTCGGCGGCCCGGTCCGGTCAGCCCCTCAGCCGCTCAGCGCCTCGGCGAACGCCCCCGCCTCCTGGTCGACTCCGCTGCACGTGTCCGAGGCCTTCGTGGTGTCCTCGTCCGCGCCGCACTCCTGGTCGCGGAAGGACGCCCACAGGGAGAGCGCGCCGACGCCCTGCCGGGTGGCGAACGTCCGCAGGGACGCCGCGTCGTCAAGGGTGAACGTCTCCCCCGCGACGTCGTTGACCCCGATCATCACGGTGATGTGCAGCGCCTGCCAGGCCTCGTCGTCGGCAAGGCCGAGCACGTCCACGAGCTGGTCGTGGGAGGCCCCGGCTGCCGTCTCCGCGTAGTCGCCCATGTCGCCGGTGTCGGACGTGCTGTAGTTCATCGCCATGATGTTGACCGCCGAGATGTCGACACCCTGGTCCACGGCGTCCTCCAGGACGGCGGTCCCGCTGTCCTCCAGCCCGTCGGGCATGACCGGCAGGGTGTAGGTGACGTCGAGGTCGCGCTCCTTCTGGAGGAGGGCCAGCGCCTCGTTGCGGCGGGTGACGGACGCGGTGTCGGTGAGCGCGTCGCCCTCGATGTCGAAGTCGGCCTTGGTGGCCCCGACCGCGTCGAGCACCTCGCCGTAGGCGTCGGCCAGTTCCTCCGCGCTGTCGCAGACGAGCGCCGCCTCGGTGCCCGCGGCCCCGCCGAAGGAGACGCGGAGGTCGGCCCCGGTGTCCGTGAGCGCCTCGGCCCGGGCGGCGACCGCGTCGCTGCCGGACGCGGCGGTGCCGCCCCAGAGCGGGGTGCAGCCCGAGGCGTCCGAGGTGACGAAGGCCAGGTTGTACGTGTCGGGCGACCCCGCGCCGTCGGTGTCGGCCGCGGTCGTGGCGCTGACGTAGGGGGTGTAGGCGGTCCGCGTCGCCGACCCGGTCGGCGGGGGCGGCGCGGAGCCGTACGCCTGGTTCGTCTGATCGGCGACGCCGCCCGTGGAGCAGGCCGAGCAGGCGAGGCCGAGCGCGATCAGCCCGGCGAGGGCCGAGGAAATCCGTGTGCGCCTTTGCATGACGTATGTGCACCTGCTCTCGGTGGGTCGCCCGGAACGGCAGCCGGTGCTGCCGGGACGCCTCGAACCTCTCACACCGGGAGCCCTTCCGAAGACACAGCCAACTCATGGAAAGGACCGGGAAGTGGCCGCCGTGTCAGGTCAACTCCCCTGCTGGAGAGGGTTCGAGCAGTGCGACCGGGGCTCAGGGACCCGGGCGTACTCTCAGCGGTCCTACAGGTTCGCGGCCGTTTCACAGCCCTCGGCCAGGAAAGCTCCAGACTTCGCACATCAAGCTTCGCGACCATGCGCACATGCAATCCGACCCCGTCATCGAGAAAGACCCGGCGCCGCGCGGCCGACGCCGGGCACATGCCGGCCCGGCCCGCTCGGCGGAGCGGCGCCGCGCGGCAGCAGGACCCCAGAAGGGTCCCGTGTTCGTGGACAGCTCCGGGCGCCGGGCCAGACTGCTGCGCCGCGCGGGCATGCTGCTGGGCCTCGTCTGCGTCGGTTACGCCGCCGTGCTGGGGCTCGCCTTCATGGGCGGCATCTCCCTGACCCCGTCCCAGCTGCTCCCCTTCGACGGCGGCCCGGCCGCTGAGGCCGGCCCCGGCGGCCGGATGCAGCCCGGGTACGGCATGCCGCCGGGTGGCACAGCTCCCCCCGGTGGCGCGCCGAGCGGGATGCCGACGCCGCCCGCGTCCGGCGCGGCGACGCCCTCCGCGGAGGCGACGGCATCCGGCGGGGCGAGCTGATGGCCGCTTCCCGCCGCCGGCACGCCACGCCCGGCGTGATCGGCCGCGTCGGACGCCAGGCCGTCCCGAAACCCCGCGTGATCATGGCCCTGCTGCTGTTGCTGGCGCTCATCAGCGTGATGCTGCTGGACGGCTATCTGCGCGCCGAGGTCGGCAACGACCAGCGGGTGCGCTCGAACGCCTCCGCGGACTCGGTGCCCGGTGACGTCCTGGAGGGCGGGCCGCTGCTCAGCTTCCCCGGCGGCACCGCGCGCACCCAGTCGGTCCCGGACAAGACGATCGTGCTGACCTTCGACGACGGTCCGGACCCCGAGTGGAGCGACCAGGTCCTGGACATCCTCGACGAGAACGACGTCCCGGGCACCTTCTTCCTGGTCGGATCGATGATCTCGCGCTATCCGGACGTCGTACGCAGGATGGTCGACGAGGGCAACGAGGTGGGGGTCCACACCTTCACCCATGTCGACCTCTCCTACCAGAGCGAGGCGCGGGTCAAGCGGGAGATCGCCCAGACACAGCTGGCCCTGGCGGGCGCGGCGGGCATCACGACGACGTTGTTCCGCGCTCCCTACTCCTCGAAGACCGACGCGATCGACGACTACAGCTGGCCCGTCTACGAGCGCCTGGGAGCGATGGGCTACACCAGCGTGTTCATCGACACCGACAGCGAGGACTGGCAGCAGCCGGGCGTCGACAAGATCGTCAAGTGGGCCACGCCCGAGGACGGCGAGGGCGCCTCGGTGCTCTTCCACGACGCGGGCGGCGACCGCTCGGAGACGCTGGCCGCGCTGCCGAAGTACATCAAGAAGATGAAGGCGAAGGGCTACACCTTCACCACCGTAAGCGGCGCGCAGCAGGAGAGCGCCTCCACCGCGCAGGAGGCGGGCAACGCGCCGGCGGGCGGCCCCGCCGGAGCGGGCGGCTCGCAGGGCAACGCCGAACAGGCCGCCCACCGCCAGGCGGACGCCGCCTCCAGGTGGGAGGGCCGCGCCCTGCTCGCCGCGGTCGCCGTCGCGGAGTGGACGGTGCCCGGCCTGGCGGCCGTGCTGGCCGTCGTCGGGGTGGCCGTGCTCGGGCGCTTCGGCATGATGCTCCTGCTCGCCCGGCGTCACTACCGGCAGCGCAACAGACGCAGGTTCACCTGGGGTCCGGAGGTGACCGGTCCCGTGAGTGTGATCGTGCCGGCGTACAACGAGAAGGAGTGCATCGCCAGTACGCTCAACTCCCTTGCCGCCAGCACCCATCCGATCGAGATCGTGGTCGTCGACGACGGCTCGACCGACGGCACGGCTGAGATAGCCGAGGCGCTGGGGCTGCCCAATGTCCGGGTGATCCGGCAGGAGAACGCGGGCAAGTCGGCCGCCCTCAACAACGGTGTACGGCAAGCGCGTTACGACATCGTCGTGATGATGGACGGGGACACCGTCTTCGAACCCGACACCGTGCGTCAGCTCGTGCAGCCGTTCGCCGACCCGAGGATCGGTGCCGTCGCGGGCAACGCCAAGGTGGGCAACCGGTCCACGGTGATCGGCGCCTGGCAGCACATCGAGTACGTGATGGGCTTCAACCTGGACCGCAGGATGTACGACCTGCTCGGCTGCATGCCCACCATCCCCGGGGCCATCGGCGCCTTCCGCCGCCGGGCGGTCCTGGAGGTCGGCGGGATGAGCGAGGACACGCTGGCCGAGGACACCGACATCACCATCGCCCTGCACCGCGCCGGCTGGCGGGTCGTGTACGCCGAGCACGCCCGCGCCTGGACCGAGGCACCGGCGTCGCTGGGGCAGTTGTGGCGTCAGCGCTACCGGTGGAGCTACGGCACCATGCAGGCGCTGTGGAAGCACCGCAGGTCGGTCACCGACCGGGGGCCCTCCGGGCGCTTCGGCCGGGTCGGGATGCCGCTGGTCGTCCTCTTCCAGATCGTCACACCGGTCTTCGCACCGCTCATCGACGTCTTCACGGTCTACGCGATGATCTTCGTGGACTTCCGTGCCTCGCTGCTCGCGTGGCTGGCGGTCCTTGGCGTGCAGCTGTTCTGTGCGGCGTACGCCTTCCGGCTCGACCGGGAGAAGTACAGGTATCTGCTGATGCTGCCCCTCCAGCAGCTCGCCTACCGGCAGTTGATGTATCTCGTGCTGATCCACTCCTGTGTCACCGCCGCGACCGGAGGCAGGCTGCGCTGGCAGAAGCTGAAGCGCACCGGCGAAGTGGGCACGCCCGGCGCGGGGGCCTCGTAGTGGGGGGTGCGCACCGCAGGACGGCACTCGCGCCGTCCCCCACGGCCGCCCCCGCGGGAACCGGCCGGGACCGGTCCTTCGATGTGCTGCGGGCCGTCGCGCTCGTCCGGGTGGTGACCTACCACACCTTCGAGTGGCCCTGGCTGGGGTTCGTCTTCCCGTCCATGGGCGTGATGTTCGCGCTCGCCGGCTCGCTCATGGCGCGCTCGCTGGAGAGGCCGGCCCCGGGGGTGCTGCGCGGCCGACTCCGGAGACTGCTGGTCCCGGTGTGGCTCTTCGGTCTGCTGCTCGGCGCCGCGATGCTGCTGCACGGCTGGGTGCCGGGGCCCGACGTCCTGTACTGGGTGCTGCCGATCGGTGATCCGCCGGGCAACGCGTGGGGCGAGCAGGCCTGGGCGGTGCTCTGGTACCTGCGCGCGTACCTGTGGTTCGTGCTGCTCTCACCGCTGCTGCTGCGTCTCTTCCGGCTCGCGCCACTGCCGGTGCTCGCGCTCTCGCTCGTGCCCGTCGTGGTGCTGGAGACGGTGACCGGCGTGCCGGACGGGCGGCTGGGCAGCACGGTCAGCGACGGGTCGGTGTTCCTGTTCTGCTGGCTGCTGGGCTTCGCGCACCGCGACGGGGTGCTCGGCCGGCTGCGCGGTGCGGGAACCCTCGCCGCCGCGGCGCCGCTGATGGCGGTGGGCGCCTGGTGGGCGCTGGGACATCCGGTGGACGGCACGGTCGACCTGGACGACATCCCGCTCGCCCAGGCGCTCTGGTCGGCGGGCTTCGTGCTGCTCCTGCTGCGCTTCAGGCCACGCTTCGACGGGCTGGCCCGCCACCGGGTGGCCGACCGGGTGGTCACGGTGTTCAACGCCCGCGCGGTGACGGTCTATCTGTGGCACGAGGTGGCGCTGATGGCCGCCGTGCCGCTGATCGACCTGATGTGGGAGGTACCGGTGATGGAGCGCCGTCTGCCGCTGGACAGCCCGTGGTGGCAGTTCGGCGTCGCGTGGGTGCTGATCGCCGCCGCCGTGGTGTGCTTCGGCTGGGTCGAGGACGTCGCGGCACGGCGGAGACCCCGGCTGCTGCCGTGAGGACGGCGGGTGTGCGGCCTTCCGCACACCCGCCGCACGGGCGGGGACGCTCAGTCCTCGTGCCCGAGCTGGAGGTCCCGCTCGGTCCGCCCGCCGCCAGGGAGCTGGAGCACGGTGGCGACCGGCGGATAGCCGGCGGCGATCACCGTGTACTCACCGGTCGACAGGTCCACGAACCGGAACGCTCCGTCGGGTCCGGTCCGCAGGGTGTCGACCACGTTGCCCGCCGCGTCCAGCAGGGTGACCCTGGCGTCCTCGACGGCCCGTCCGCCGGGGGCGCGCACGATCCCTCGCAGCACCGCGCCGCCCGCCAGCTCGATGTCCTGCCGGGTCTCCCTGGCCGCCTGCACGCTCACCGGAAGGGCGGCGGGCCGGAAGGCGGGGGCGCTGGCCGCCAGGGTGTACTCCCCCGCCACCAGTTCGCTGATGACATAGGCGCCCTCGCGCCCGGTGCGGGTGCTCGCGACGACCTCGCCCCGTACGTCGGTGAGTGTGACGGCCGCGTCGCGGACGGGGGCGCCGTCGGGCGTGAGGACCGCGCCCGCGAGCCGCCCGGCCCCGCCCAGCACCACGTCGAGCTCGACCGGCCGCTCGCCCACCGTGACGCTGACGGCCTGCGGCTGGTGCCCGCCCGCCGCCGCGATCAGCACATAGGAACCCGCGCCCGGCGCGCTCAGCGCGTACCGCCCGTCGTCTCCGCTGGCACTCCGTCCGACCTGCTGCCCCTGGACGTCGATGAGCGTGAGGGCCGCGCGGCCCACCGTCGTGCCGTCGGGGTGCTGGACGCCTCCGCGCACCGGTACCCCGGAAAGCGTGCCCGGCCGGGGCGGAGCCGGTTCGGTCCTGGCGATGGGGATCGTGGACTGCGTCACGGCCGGCTCGGCCGCCGTCTGCGGGGTGTGGTGGGACACCAGCGGTTTCTCCTTGAGGAAGAAGGCGAGGAACAGGCCGAGCAGGAGCACCGGCACCAGGTAGAGGAAGATCCGCGGCATCGCGTCGGCGTACGCCTGGATGTACGCGTCCCGTAGCGCGGGTTCCATGGAGTGGACCAGCTGCGGAGTGATCGATTCGGCGTCGGGGAGTTCGGCGCCCGACGGGAGCCGCACCCCGAGCGCGTCGCTCAGCCGACCGGCGAAGAGGGTGCCGAAGATCGCGGCGCCGACGCTTCCGCCGATCTGCCGGAAGTAGTTGTGGGCACTGGTGGCGGTGCCGAGGTCGGATGCGCGTACGGAGTTCTGGACGGCCAGCACCAGGATCGACATGACGAGACCGATCCCGATGCCCAGGACGGCCTGCCAGACGCCGTACTCCAGCGCCGAGGTGTCGGTGTCCAGGAGGGAGAGCAGCCACATGCCGACGACGGAGACGGCCCCGCCGACGATCGGATAGACACGGTAGCGGCCGGTGCGCGAGACCAGCTGCCCGGAGACGACGGAGGCGATGACGATGCCGCCCATCATGGGCAGCATCAGCAGCCCCGACTCGGTGGCGGACACGCCCTCGACCATCTGGAGATAGGTCGGCAGATAGCTGGCGGCCCCGAAGAGCGCGACCCCGACGACCGCGCCCACCAGCGAGGTGACGTTGAAGACCGAGTCGCGGAACAGCCGCAGCGGGATGACGGGTTCGGCGGCCCGGTGCTCGACGACGAGGAAGAGCAGGGTCGTTCCGGCGGCACCGGCGGCCAGTCCCAGGATGGTCCGCGAGCCCCAGGCGTACTCCGTACCGCCCCAGCTGGTGAGCAGCACCAGGCAGGTCGAGGCGACGGCGAGCAGTAGGGCGCCCAGCACGTCGAGGCGGGGGCGGACCGCGGGCTTGGGCAGTTTCAGTACGAGCGCGATGACGGCGAGGGTGACGATGCCGAACGGCACGTTGATGTAGAAGCACCAGCGCCAGGAGGCGTGGTCGGTGAAGAATCCGCCGAGGAGGGGGCCGGCGACCGACGCGAGGCCGAAGACCGCGCCGATGAGGCCCATGTAGCGCCCGCGCTCCCTGGCCGGGACGATGTCGGCGATGATCGCCTGGACGCCGATCATGAGTCCGCCGCCGCCGATGCCCTGGACGGCCCGGAAGGCGATGAGTTCGTCCATGGTGCGCGACCAGCCGGCGAGGGCCGAGCCGATGACGAAGACGATGATCGCGAACTGAAAGACGCCCTTGCGGCCGAAGAGGTCGCCGAGCTTGCCGTAGAGCGGCAGTCCGATCGTGGAGGCGAGCAGATAGGCGGTGACCGCCCAGGACATCTTGTCCAGGCCGTGCAGCTCGCCGACGATCTTCGGCAGGGCGGTGGCGACGATCATCTGGTCGAGCGCCGCGAGCAGCAGGGTGAGCATGAGCCCGAGGAAAACCAGCCGGATCCGGCGGGGGCTGATCGCGTCGGGCGTCGCGGCGTCACCGGCACCGGAGGGCGGCGGGGGCGGAGCCGGTTCCGGCCCGGTCGCGGGCGGTCCGTACTCGGTGCCTCCCGGCTCGTCCTTCACCAGAGTGATCCCACCCATGTGACGCTCCCCTCGTCGCAGCTGCGCCGCCCATTTCTCGCATCAGGCGGCAAGGCGGGGCAAACGCGACCGGGCGCGCGCACGGCGCACGTTGAGGGCTTATGCGCCGGTGGGAGGCACTACGGCGCACAACCGGCCACCCCGGAAAACCACTCGTTCCGGTGAGGCCGGCCGTGACGCCAACAGCGGGAGGAGCAGGCCTACTTCTCGACCTCGGCGGCGAGGTTCTGGAGGAGTTCGTCGTAGATCCGGCCGAGTCCCTTGGGCGCGAAGGTCTTCTCGAAGAAGCCTCCGATGCCGCCGGCGCCGTTCCAGACGGTCGAGACGACGGCCTTGGACTTGCCCTCACCGGCCGGAGTGACGGTCCAGGTGGTGACCATCGTGGAGTTGCGGTCCTTCTCGACCAGCTGACCTCCCCCATAGCCTCCGGCATGGGAGGTGCCCCCAGGCTCGGTCACGTCGAGCAGGCAGTCGCGGACCCGCTTGCTGGTGGCCTGGAGCTTCCAGTGGACGAGGGTGCCCTCACCGTCGCCGCCCTCGCGCACCTCGTACTCGCTGAAGTGCCCGGTCAGCACCTTGCCCCGGATCTCCTTGTAGTCGGCCAGCGCATCGAACACCGTATCTGCGTCCGCCGCGATGATCCGCTCTGTCGTGGCCTCGACCTGCGCCATGCCTGTTCCTCCAGCACTCGGTTGTTCGGGGTGCTGCTGAGCCAACCACCTCGGGTACGGCCCCTCAAAATCGGGGCCCGCGTTCCGCCGCGCACGATCAAGGGAACACATGTTCTATTCTCTGCGGAGTGCTACCAAGGAGGCGTCCATGCGCTGGGACAATCTGGCAGAGAACACCGCAAAGGCGGGCAACGGCGCGCTCTTCGCCGCGGACGCGGTCACCACGCGCACGTTCGACACCCCTGAATTCAGGGGGATCACCTTCCACGAGATCCGGGCACGCTCGATCGTGAACCGGGTGCCGGGGGCCTCCCGCATGCCGTTCGAATGGACGGTGAATCCGTACCGCGGCTGTTCGCACGCCTGCGTCTACTGCTTCGCGCGCAAGACCCACAGCTATCTGGACCTGGACACCGGCCTCGGCTTCGACTCGCAGATCGTCGTGAAGGTCAACGCCGCCGAGCTGCTGAGCCGCCACCTGGCCTCCCGGCAGTGGCACGGCCAGCACATCGCGATGGGCACGAACGTGGACTGCTACCAGCGCGCCGAAGGCCGCTACCGGCTGATGCCCGGCATCATCTCGGCCCTCCGCGATCACGCCAACCCCTTCTCCATCCTCACGAAGGGCACCCTGATCCTGCGGGACCTGGATCTGCTGCGGCAGGCCGCGGAGGTCACCGAGGTCGGCGTGTCCGTCTCGGTCGGATTCACCGACCGGGAGCTCTGGCGGACGGTCGAGCCGGGCACCCCGTCCCCCGAGCGCCGCCTGGACGTGGTGCGCGCCCTGGCGGACAGCGGGATCGGCTGCGGGGTCCTGATGGCGCCGGTCATCCCCTTCCTCGGCGACCACCCCGACCAGCTGCGCGCCACGGTCCGCGCCATCGCCGCCGCCGGAGCGACCTCGGTGACGCCGCTCGTCCTGCATCTGCGGCCGGGCGCCCGCGAGTGGTTCATGCGGTGGCTGGCACACCACCACCCGCACCTGGTGCGCCGGTACGAGGAGATGTACGCGGACGGGGCCTACGCGCCCACCTGGTACCAGCGCGGCATCACCCGCCGGGTGCACGAGCTGGCGGCCGAGTTCGGCATCGGCCCGGCCGACCGGGGCGGCGCCCGCCGCGTCCCGCCCCGGGCTCCGGAGCCGCTCACCGAGGGCCCCACCCAGCTGAGCCTGCTCTGACCGCACCGGTCCTGCCATTCGAACGGGTCAACTCTCGGCGGAACGTGTCCTTCCGTGCCCGGTTCCGGGGAGCATCCCGCGGGGGCTGTGCCATCCACAGCCGTGTTCCCCACCACGGGAGACCATATGACGAAACGTGCAGGAATCCTGGTCGCCGTCGGCGCCACGGTCGCGGGCCTGGTGACCGCCGCGCCGTCCACCGCGTCCACCGGACCGGGGGCGGGCGCCCCGCGCGTCGCCGCCCCGCTCAAGTGGACCGGCTGCGGCACGAAGTCCTATCCGGCCCTGCAGTGCTCGAAGGTCCGCGCTCCGCTGGACCATGACAACCCGTCGGGCAGGCAGATCACCCTCGCCCTCTCCCGCATCCCGCACACGGGCAAGACCTCGCAGGGCCCGCTGCTGGTCAACCCCGGCGGCCCCGGCGGCAGCGGACTCTCGATGGCGGGCTTCGTGGCCGCCTCGCTCCCCGCGAAGGCCGCCGCCCAGTACGACGTGATCGGGTTCGACCCGCGCGGGGTCGGGAAGAGCACTCCGGCCCTGGACTGCGTACCGAAGTACTTCACGCCGGTGCGGCCCGACTCCGTCCCTGACACCTACGACGCGGAGAAGACCGCACGGAACAGGGCCGCCTCCTTCGCCGCCGCCTGCGGTGAGAAGCACGGCGAGCTGCTGCCGTACATGGACACCGCCAGTGCCGCGAAGGATCTCGACGTCATCCGCGAGGCGCTCGGCGCGCGGCAGCTCAACTACTTCGGCTACTCGTACGGCACCTATCTGGGCGCGGTCTACGCCAAGCTGTTCCCCGAGCGCGTGCGCCGCCTGGTGCTGGACTCGATCGTCGACCCGGACGGCGTCTGGTACGAGGACAACCTCGGCCAGGACCTCGCGTTCGACGCCCGCCACAAGGCCTTCGCCGCCTGGGTGGCGAAGAACGACGCCACGTACGGGCTCGGCGGCGACCCGGCGGAGGTCGAAGCGGCGTGGTACCGGATGCGGGACGCCGTGAAGCAGCACCCCGCCGGCGGCAGGGTCGGACCGTCCGAGCTGGAGGACGTCTTCATGCCGGGCGGTTACTACAACGGCTACTGGCCGCGCCTCGCGGAGACGTTCGCCGCGTACGTGAAGGACGGGGACGAGGACGCCCTCGCCACGGCGTACGAGGACTTCGCCGCGGTCGACAAGAGCGGTGACAACGGCTACTCCGTCTACACGGCCGTGCAGTGCCGCGACGCCGGCTGGCCCCGGACCTGGAACAGCTGGCGCAACGACACCTGGCAGGCGCACCGCAAGGCGCCCTTCATGTCCTGGAACAACACCTGGTACAACGCTCCGTGCGCCACCTGGCCGGTGGAGCCACTGGAGCCGGTGCGGGTCGGCAACGGCGCGATCCCGCCCGCGCTGCTCTTCCAGGCGACGGACGACGCGGCCACCCCGTACGAGGGCGGCGTGACGATGAACCGCAGGCTCAAGGGCTCCTCCCTGGTCGTCGAGCAGGGCGGCGGCAACCACGGCATCACGCTGAGCGGCAACGCGTGCCTGGACGCGTATCTGGCGGACTACCTCACCGACGGCACCCTCCCGCGCGGCGAGGGCGGCGGCGCGGACGCGGTCTGCGACGCCCTGCCGGAGCCGAAGCCCGCCCCGGCCACGAAGGCGGGCGCGAACACGAAGGGAAGCACGCTGCACGGGCTGCTGGGCTTCCGGGGCTGATGCGCGGCTTGGTGGCCGGCCGGGAAATACCGGACCCCACGCCGGGGGCGTAGGCGAGGATGGGCCGCGTGACCACGCATCCCGATCCCGCGTACGCCCCCGGCGTGCGTGTACGCGCCATGACGTTCGACGACTGCGCCGCCGTGGCGGAGATCCGGGTGCGCGGCTGGCAGACGGCGTACGCCGGGATGATCCCGCAGGCGTATCTGGACGCGATGGACATCGCCGAGGACGCCGAGCGCCGGCGTGCGCACCTCACGGCGGAGGGGGGCGGGGTCGACCTCGTCGCCGGGCCGCCGGACGCCCCGGTGACGGGCTGGGCGTGCTACGGCCCCTGCCGGGACGAGGACACCGGCCCCGGCACCGCCGAGCTGTACGCGCTCTACGTCCACCCGGCCCGCACCGGCACGGGCACCGGGCGCGCGCTCCTGGCGGAGGTGACGGCGCGAGCCCTGGCGGACGGTTTCGGGAGCATCACGCTGTGGGTGCTCAAGGACAACGCCCGGGCCCGCCGCTTCTACGAGCACGCCGGCTTCCGCCCGGACGGCGCGGAGGAGACCTTCGAGGCGGGCGGCGCGACGGTCCCGGAGGTCAGATACGTGCGCGGCCCGACGCGTCGCCCGAGCGGTTCGCCTTCGGCACACGGCACGTTCACGGGTCCGGCGGCGGCGACCGCCGCCCGCCCCGCGTAAGGTCACCCGCATGTGGGGGGAATGGGACACGGTCGACTGGGCCGCGCTGCGGCACAACTACGGATCCGCGGAGGACGTGCCCGGCCTGCTGCGCCGGTGCGCGGGCCCGGATCCGCAGGACGCGGAGCGGGCGGCCGACGACCTGCTCAACAACCTCTTCCATCAGGGCGGCTGGATCTGCTCCGCCGCCACGGCCGCGCTGCCGTATTTGGTGCGCCTGGCCGCGGCGCCGGATGTGCCGAGCCGTCGCACGTTGCTCGGCATCGTGTCGAGACTGGTCTCGGAGGCCGGGCAGGTCGCCGAGCAGTGGCTGGATCCCGGCTGGCCGACGGCGTGGGAGCGCGCGCTGCCGGAGGTACTCGCCCTGCTGGACGCAGCGGACCCGGCGGTGCGGCGGGACGCGGCCGACGTGATCGGTTCCTGCCCGAGTCCCGGTGAGCTCACACTGCCCGCGCTGCTCCGCCGCTGGGAGGTGGAGGAGGACGCGGCGACACGTCTCGACCTGGTCCTCGCACTCGGAGCCGCGGCTCTGCGGGAGCCGTCGGGCGAACACGGCGCCGCGGCCGGTGCGCTGCTCCGCGAGCTGCTCGACGCCCCCGAGGCGCAGACACGGCTGGCGGCGGTGCACGCGATCGCCCCTGCCGACCCCGGCCTTCCGGCACAGCGGATCGGCCTCCTGCTGGAAGCTGTACGCGACCCGGGCGTCGAGCTGTGGCAGCACACCAGCACGGTGGAGTCCGGTGTCCAGGGTGTGCACCACTGGACGGCCGCCCTGCTCACCGGCCCCTCCCCCGCGTTCGCCCTCGGCCTGCTGGACGACCACCCCGACGTCGAACAGCGCATCGGCGGGCTGGCCCGGGCGGGCGGGCTGCTGGCCGGGTGGCGCTCACCGGCCACCGCGCTTCTTCCGCGCCTGGCCGCCCGGCTGGACGATCCCGCCGCCGAGGTCCGCTTCCGGGCGGCCGAACTGCTGGCCTGCCTGGGGCCGGTGGCAGCGCCGTACGCCGATGAGGTCGCCGCGCTGCTCGGCGACGCCGGGGTCCGGGACACACGTCGGGGGGAGACCGTCGCCGAGGCCGCCGTGTGGGCGCTGGCCCGGATGAACGACCCCCGCTGCGTGCCGGGGCTGATCGAAGCGGGAGCCCGGCCACGGTCCGGTTTCGCGTCGAACTCCGCCCACTACCCCCGGTCCGCCGACTGGCATTACCCGGTCCTCCCCGCGCTCCATGAGGTCGTCGGCCACCTCCCGGACCACGCCGGGCTGCTCCTCCCGATGGTCCTCGGCAGGCTCGACGCCGCCGCAGAGCTCCACGTACTCCGTTCGTACTGCGACGTGCTCGCGGACTGGGGCCCTGCGGCAGAGCCGGCGGTTCCGCACCTGCTCGGCCTGCTGGAGGACGACCGGGCCTGGACAGCGGCGGCGACGGCACTGGCCGGGATCGGAACCCCGGGCGGGGCGGCACGGGAACTCCTGTCGGCCCGTTCGCGGCCCGGCGACGCGCACGCGGAACTCGCGGCCTGGGCCTGCTGGAAGGTCGGTGGCGAACCCGGCCCGGTTCTCGAAGCGCTGGACCGGACCCTCACCGCGGACGGCTTCCCCCGCCCCGCCCTGCGCATACTCGCCGACCTGGGCGCGCACGCCGCACGTTACGCGGACCCGCTGCGGATGATGGCCGCGGGCACC
Source organism: Streptomyces sp. NPDC002125 (assembly GCF_053593715.1). NCBI lineage: Bacteria > Bacillati > Actinomycetota > Actinomycetes > Kitasatosporales > Streptomycetaceae > Streptomyces > Streptomyces sp. NPDC002125. The sequence continues at coordinate 70,941 of NZ_JBSFDD010000012.1, forward strand.
GGGGCCTGGCCCCGTGTCGAAGCGGCGCACGCCCTGTGGGCGGTGACCGGTGACACCGAGACCGCCGTCCCGGCGCTGACGAACGCCGTGCGAGGGCTGGCCGAGGGCGCCTCCCTGCCGGTCATGCTCCCTGCCGTACGCCACCTGGCCCGGATCGGCCCCGCCGCCCGGCCCGCCGCCCGGCTCCTGCACGAGGTGCCGGCCCGTGACCAGCGACTCGGCAGCAGCGGCGGCTGGCGGGGCTTCCTGGAGGACGAATCCATCCGCGCCGCGGTCGAGGAACTGCTGGAGGCGTGCGACGTGGAGGGACTCGCATCCCGGGTGCGGGCACCCCTCACCCCGCCGGCAGCCGGCTGAGCGCCTCCTCCGCCGCCGCGCCCAGCCGGGGATGCGGCAGCGCGGCCTCCAGGACCGGGCGGGCCCTGTCGTCCGCCAGGGTTCCCAGGCCCTCCACACAGGCGAGCGCGACGCGCCAGTGCGGCTCGTCCGGGCTCAGCAGCCGGTGCAGGGTGCTGACCAGGGCGGGCACCGACTCGGGGGCGCGCAGGGCGGTCAGCAGGCGTACCGGGTGCAGGGCGTAGGCCGTCCGCAGGCTGTTCGTGGCGAGCGCCGCCGCCGCGCGGGGTGTCCGGGGGTCGCCGAGGAGCCGCAGGGCGTGCGCGGCCGACACACAGCGCTCGGGATCGCGGTGGTTGAGCAGGAGCACCAGCGCCTCGAAGGCGCGTCGGTCGCCTCGGCAGCCGAGCCGGAAGGCCGCGATCTCCCGGGCCCACAGGGGGCGTTCGCGCTCCACGAGGACCCGGGCCAGCTCCTCGTCGTCCTCGGTGGCGAGCAGCCGGTGCAAGGTCTCCGGCTCACCGGCCTCGTGCCCGAGCCGGTCCATCAATGAGCGCAACTCCTCATCCATGACGGTGAGTTTATAGACGCGCACACACGGTGGTCGCCCAACTGTGTGCCAGCGCACAAGCCCCCAGGGCTGGCGCGCTCGTTACTCGCCGGTTAAGCTCAGGTGAGCGGGACACACACCCCGTCGACTCCGGTGGCCTGGTGACGCAGCCACCCGGAGTGCTTGTCGGTTCGGCAGTTTGTGAGACGTGGCTCCGGGACAGAGCCCGTCACCTTTCCCCCCGGTGCGCCCTGGGCGGCCGGAACCGTGCACCACGACACGCCTTTCCCGCACACCGAGCGCCGGCCGTTTTCCCGGCCCCCCGCGCCGCCGTGCTCCTCACAGTCGTCACTCACCCTGGAGTCCCGTGATGGACACCCCGCTCACCACCATTGCCGTCGTCGGCCTCGGCACGATGGGAACCGGCATCGCCGAGGTCCTGACCCGTGCGGGCCGCGAGGTCATCGGCATCGACATCAGCGAGGCCGCCGCCCGCCAGGCCGTCGCCTCCCTGGAGGCCTCCACCGCCCGCGCCGTGAGCCGTGAGCGGATCACGGAGCAGGAGCGGCGCGACATCCTCGCCCGGTTCCGTACGTTCTCCGATCTCCAGGCAGCCGCGGACGCGGAGCTGGTCATCGAGGTCGTGCCGGAGACGTACGAGATCAAGCAGCAGGTCTTCCGGGAGCTCGACGCGGTGGTCTCCCCCACCACGATCCTGGCTACGGGCACCAACGCCCTGTCCGTGACCCGGCTGGCCGCCGAGTCCCAGCGCCCCGAGCGGGTCCTGGGTCTGCACTTCTTCAACCCGGCGCCGGCGATGAAGCTGGTCGAGGTGGTCTCCTCCGTGCTGACGGCCCCGCCCGCCGTGGAGAGCGTCACCCGGCTCGCCCGTGAACTCGGCAAGGAGCCGGTCGCGGTCGGCGACCGCCCGGGCTTCGTCGCGGACGGCCTGCTGTTCGGCTATCTCAACCAGGCCGCCGCGATGTACGAGGCGAACTACGCCTCCCGTGAGGACATCGACGCCGCGATGAAGCTGGGCTGCGGTCTGCCGATGGGCCCGCTGGCGCTGCTCGACCTGATCGGCATCGACACGGCCCGCACGGTCCTGGAGGCCATGTACGCCGAGTCCCACGACCGGCTGCACGCCCCGGCCCCGGTGCTCGGCCAGCTCAGCGAGGCGGGGCTGACCGGCCGCAAGGCGGGCCGCGGTTTCTACACCTACGCCGCCCCCGGCAGCCAGGACGTGGTGCCGGACGCGCTGACCCCGCCGGAGAGCGCGGGCGCGGTCGCCGGGCGCGAGGTCTCCTCGGTGGGTGTGGCCGGGTCGGGCACGATGGCCTCCGGTATCGCCGAGGTCTTCGCGAAGGCCGGGTACTCCGTGGTGCTCGCCGCGCGCAGCCAGGAGAAGGCGGACACGGCCAAGGGACGGATCGCGAAGTCCCTGGAGCGCTCCGTCGCCAAGGGGCGGCTGACACAGGAGGCGCGGGACGAGACGCTCGCCCGTATCACCGCTGCGGGCTCGCTGGACTCCTTCGCCGACGTCGATCTCGCGGTCGAGGCGGTCGCCGAGGACCTGGAGATCAAGCGGCAGCTCTTCCAGACGCTGGACAAGGTCTGCAAGCCGGGTGCGGTGCTCGCCACCACCACCTCGTCGCTGCCGGTCGTGGCGGTCGCCCGGGTGACCTCGCGCCCCGAGGACGTCATCGGGATGCACTTCTTCAACCCGGCGCCCGCGATGAAGCTGGTCGAGGTGGTCCGCACGGTGCTGACCGCCGACGATGTGCACGCCACGGTCCGCGAGGTCTGCGTGAAGGTGCGCAAGCACCCGGTGGACTGCGGTGACCGGGCCGGGTTCATCGTGAACGCGCTGCTCTTCCCCTACCTCAACAACGCGATCAAGATGGTCGAGGAGCACTACGCGACGCTCGACGACATCGACGCGGCGATGAAGCTGGGCGGCGGCTACCCCATGGGGCCGTTCGAACTCCTGGACGTGGTCGGCCTGGACGTCTCGCTCGCCATCGAGAAGGTTCTGCACAGCGAGTTCCGCGACCCGGGCCTGGCCCCGGCGCCGCTGCTCGAACACCTGGTGGCCGCCGGCTGCCTCGGCCGCAAGACGGGGCGCGGCTTCCGCGAATATGCCCGCCGCTGATACCGGCGCGGGATGGGGCGGGTTGCTGAGGCCCTCGGGCGACCCGCCCCCACGGGCGCACTCCCCTGCACCGATGGGTTACGTTCACCTCATGTCCCAACCCGCCAAGTCCCCTCGTTCCTCCGCCGCGACGGACGCCCCGGAGAGTGCCGCCGGCACCCGGGCCGCCGCCCAACGGCTCAAAATGCGCCGTGAACTGGCCGCGGCGGCGATGGAACTCTTCGCCACGAAGGGGTACGAGGCGACCACGGTCGACGAGATCGCCGGGGCGGCCGGGGTCGCCCGGCGCACCTTCTTCCGCCACTTCCGCTCCAAGGAAGAGGCCATCTTCCCGGACCACGACGACACCCTCGTCAGGGCCGAGGCCGTCCTCAACGCCGCACCCGCACACGAGCACCCGCTCGACACCGTGTGCCGCGGCATCAAGGAGGTCATGAAGATGTACGCGGCGAAGCCCGCGGTCTCCGTGGCGCGCTACAAGCTGACCCGTGAGGTGCCCACGCTCCGGGAGGCCGAGATCGCCTCGGTGGCCCGCTACGAGCGCCTTTTCACGCGCTATCTGCTGGGCCATTTCGACGAGCGCGACCACCATGTCGGCAACGACGACCCGCTGCTGGCCGAGGTGGCCGCGTCCGCGGTGGTGACCGCGCACAACCATGTGCTGCGGCGCTGGCTGCGGGCGGACGGGCACGGTGACGTGGAGACACAGCTCGACCACGCCTTCGCGATCGTCCGGGAGACCTTCGGCACGGGCATCGGGGCCGGGCGGACCGCCGGCGCCGAGCCCTCCAGGACTCCCGCCGCTTCGGTGTCGAGGGAGGGTGAGGTGCTGGTCACCGTGGCCCGTACCGACGCGCCGCTCGACGAGATCATGCGCACGATCCAGCAGGCGCTGAAGGAGCACTGAGACCGGCCCGGCGGGTTCAGCCCTCGGCGGCCCGCACGGACGCGCTCGCGTACCAGGGCGGCGCGGCGCCCTCGCTCCACGCGGTGAGTCCGTCGAGACCGATACAGACGATGCCGCACCGCTCGGCGTACTCGAGGGCCGGATCGGTGAAGTCAGCGGTGGTGACGACCACGGCCGCCTCCGCGCCGTGCACCGCGTAACAGGTGCCGCCGAAGCGCTGGAGGTCCTGCGAGCCGACCTTGTTGTCCCGCGTGTACCTCTTGCACTGCACGACCAGGCGGCGGCCGTCCGGCGTGGTCCCCACCACGTCCGCGCCGAGGTCGCCGGCGCCGCCGACGACCTCGGCGTCCAGGCAGCCGTCGCGCCTGCAGAGCGCGGCCACGGCCTCTTCGAAGTCGTAGGGGTCCATGCCCTCGTAGTCGTACGGATCGATCTCGTGGTCATGGGGGTCCTCGTCCTCGCGACCGGGCGTCCGCACCGGCTCGGGAGGGGGCGGCAGGGCGTCGGCTTCCGGCAGCTCCTCCAGGACGGTGTCCACGACCTCGTAGGCGCTCTCGACTGCTGCCGCGGCGGCCTTGGCGGCCGCCCTGCGGCTGCGGCGCAGACGCAGGAGCAGCACGAGCGCCACCACCAGCGCGGCCACGGAGGCCCCGGCGACCAGCGGATGCCGTTCGGCGCTCCTGAGGGCGGCGCGCACCGCGAGTCCGGCGCCGCAGACCAGGAGAGCGAGGAAGGCGAAGCCGAACGCCGTCCGCCTGACGTCGAATTCGGACCTGCGGGCCCGCCGGTCCGTTCTGTGCGTCCGTATGCCCATCGTGTGGCCCACCCCTTGTCCGTTGCCGCACCGTCAAGATCACTTCCGTGTGCCCCGCAGCCGCCGGTTGACGCCCCGTCGGACGAAAACCCGCTGGCCGGGCCGGGGAGGGAGTGCTCGGATGCACTCATGGATCCTGAAGAGATGCTGGTCGCCTTCGACCACGAGATGCGGGAACACGCCCGCCCCGACGGCCCCGCCACCCGCGTCGAGCGGGCGGGGGACGTCGTACGGCTGACGGGTGGCCCCGACGACTGGAACGGTGTCGTGTGGACGGCGCCCGGCCTCACCACCGAGCGCGCGACGGCGGAGATCGCGGCGCAGGTCGAGCACTACACCGCCCGGGGCCTGGGTGAGTTCGAGTGGAAGCTGTACGCCCATGACCGCCCGGCCGGTCTGGGCGCGCTGCTCGCCGCGGCCGGGTTCGTGCCGGAGCCGCCGGAGGCCCTGATGGTCGCGGCGGTGTCGGACCTGCCCCGGTCCGTGGAGCTCCCCGAGGGCGTGACACTGCGTGCCGTGACGGACGCGGCCGGGGTGGACCTGATGGTCCGGGCCCATGAGGCGGCGTTCGGTACGGACGGTTCGCGGCTGCGCCACCAGACCCTGGAGCGCCTCGCGGGCGCCCCCGGCACCTTCGTCGCCGTGGTGGCGACGGCGGACGGCGAACCGGTGAGCTCGGCCCGGATGGAGATGCACCCCGGCACGGGCTTCGCCTCTCTGTGGGGCGGCGGGACGGCGGCGCCCTGGCGGGGCAGGGGGATCTACCGGGCGCTGATCGCCCACCGGGCCCGCATCGCCGCGGACCTCGGCTACCGCTTCCTCCAGGTGGACGCGACGGACCTCTCCGAGCCGATCCTGCGCAGGCTCGGCTTCACGGCACTGAGCACGACGACGCCGTACGTGTACCGCACCGCGCCGTAGTCCTGACAAAAAGAGGGCGCATCGCGACATACCACCCATGATGTTGCTCATGCGTGCCTACGAGATGACAACTGAGAGAAATTGTTGGCACTGGGTGCCTTGCCACCTGTCACGCAGTGCCATACGTTGAAGGTGTCCGGGCGGCCGGCGTGCAGAGATCTCTCGTACGCCGGCTGTCCCCGCAGACCACGTGTCCGCGCGCCCGGGCGCCTGCGTCACAGGCAACCCTTCTGCTCCACCGAGCAGGCCACAGCACCACACGCCGAACCGACGGCACACCTCCACACCGCACCGCTCCCCTGACCACAGGGACCTCCGAGCGTTTCCCTCGACGCCGGAGACCCGATCTGCCGGAGGCATCACCGTGAAGGAAATCCTGGACGCGATCCAATCGCAGGACAGCACGGCTGCGGACTTCGCCGCCCTGTCCATCCCCGAGTCGTACCGCGCGGTGACCGTGCACAAGGACGAGGCCGAGATGTTCTCCGGTCTCGCCAGTCGCGACAAGGACCCCCGCAAGTCGCTGCACCTGGACGAGGTGCCGGTGCCCGAACTCGGTCCCGGTGAGGCGATCGTCGCCGTCATGGCCAGCTCGGTGAACTACAACTCCGTCTGGACCTCGATCTTCGAGCCCGTCTCGACCTTCGGCTTCCTGGAGCGGTACGGCAGGCTCAGCGAGCTCACCAAGCGCCACGACCTGCCGTACCACGTCATCGGATCCGACCTGGCGGGCGTCGTCCTGCGCACCGGCCCCGGCGTCAACGCCTGGAACCCGGGTGACGAGGTCGTCGCGCACTGTCTCTCGGTGGAGCTGGAGTCCTCCGACGGCCACAACGACACGATGCTCGACCCGGAGCAGCGCATCTGGGGATTCGAGACGAACTTCGGCGGCCTGGCGGAGATCGCACTCGTCAAGTCCAACCAGCTGATGCCGAAGCCCAAGCACCTCAGCTGGGAGGAGGCCGCGTCCCCGGGCCTGGTCAACTCCACGGCGTACCGCCAGCTCGTCTCGCGCAACGGCGCAGGCATGAAGCAGGGCGACAACGTGCTGATCTGGGGTGCGAGCGGCGGACTCGGCTCCTACGCCACCCAGTTCGCGCTGGCCGGCGGCGCCAACCCGATCTGTGTCGTCTCCAGCCCGGAGAAGGCCGACATCTGCCGGGCGATGGGCGCGGAGGCGGTCATCGACCGCAACGCGGAGGGCTACAAGTTCTGGAAGGACGAGCGCACCCAGGACCCGAAGGAGTGGAAGCGCTTCGGCAAGCGCATCCGCGAGTTCACCGGCGGCGAGGACATCGACATCGTCTTCGAGCACCCGGGCCGCGAGACCTTCGGCGCCTCGGTCTACGTCACCCGCAAGGGCGGGACGATCACCACCTGCGCCTCCACCTCGGGCTACATGCACGAGTACGACAACCGCTACCTCTGGATGTCGCTGAAGCGGATCATCGGCTCGCACTTCGCCAACTACCGCGAGGCGTGGGAGGCCAACCGCCTGATCGCCAAGGGCAAGATCCACCCGACGCTCTCCAAGGTCTACTCCCTGGAGGACACCGGCCAGGCGGCGTACGACGTGCACCGCAACCTGCACCAGGGCAAGGTCGGCGTCCTGGCGCTGGCCCCCCGCGAGGGCCTGGGCGTGCGCGACACCGAGCTGCGTGAGCAGCACATCGACGCCATCAACCTGTTCCGTGACGCGTCAGCGGAGCGGACCATCCAATCCAGCCGCAACGTCTGAGGTCCACCATGACCGAACGTCAGAAGGACCGGCCGTGGCTCATGCGGACGTACGCCGGTCACTCGACCGCCGAGGCGTCCAACGAGCTCTACCGCCGCAACCTCGCCAAGGGCCAGACGGGTCTCTCGGTCGCCTTCGATCTGCCCACGCAGACCGGCTACGACCCCGACCACGTACTCGCCCGCGGCGAGGTGGGCCGGGTCGGCGTGCCCGTCTCGCACCTCGGTGACATGCGGCGGCTGTTCCAGGACATCCCCCTGGAGCAGATGAACACCTCGATGACGATCAACGCCACCGCGATGTGGCTGCTGGCGCTCTACCAGGTGGTCGCCGAGGAGCAGGGGGCCGATCCCGACAGGCTCCAGGGCACGACGCAGAACGACATCGTGAAGGAGTACCTGTCGCGGGGGACGCACGTCTTCCCGCCGGGTCCCTCGCTGCGGCTGACGACCGACATGATCACGTACACGGTCAACCGCATCCCGAAGTGGAACCCGATCAACATCTGCAGCTACCACCTGCAGGAGGCGGGGGCCACTCCGGTCCAGGAGATCGCGTACGCCATGTCGACCGCCATCGCGGTGCTCGACGCGGTGCGCGACTCGGGCCAGGTGCCCGAGGAGAGGTTCGGTGACGTCGTCGCGCGCATCTCCTTCTTCGTGAACGCGGGCGTCCGCTTCATCGAGGAGATGTGCAAGATGCGCGCCTTCGGCCGCATCTGGGACCGGGTCACACGCGAGCGGTACGGCATCGCCAACCCGAAGCAGCGCCGCTTCCGCTACGGCGTCCAGGTCAACTCCCTGGGGCTGACCGAGGCGCAGCCGGAGAACAACGTCCAGCGGATCGTGCTGGAGATGCTGGCCGTCACCCTCTCCAAGGACGCCCGCGCCCGCGCGGTGCAGCTGCCCGCGTGGAACGAGGCGCTGGGCCTGCCGCGCCCGTGGGACCAGCAGTGGTCGCTGCGCATCCAGCAGGTGCTCGCGCACGAGAGCGACCTGCTGGAGTACGAGGACATCTTCGCCGGTTCGCATGTCATCGAGGCCAAGGTCGACGAGCTGGTCACCGACTCGCTGGCCGAGATCGACCGCATCCAGCAGATGGGCGGCGCGATGGCGGCCGTCGAGTCGGGCTATCTCAAGTCGGAGCTCGTCTCCTCGCACGCCGCGCGGCGGGCCCGGATCGAGGCCGGCGAGGAGAAGATCGTCGGCGTCAACATCTACGGGACGACCGAGCCGAACCCGCTGACCTCCGACCTGGACGCGGCGATCATGACGGTGGACCCCGAGAACGAGGCCCGGGTCGTCGCCGCGCTGCACGAGTGGCGCGACAACCGTGACGAGCCCCGTGCCACCGAGGCGCTCGCCGCTCTGAAGAAGGCCGCGGCGGGCACCGAGAACATGATGGAGGCGACCGTCGAGTGCGCACGGGCGGGCGTCACCACCGGTGAGTGGGCGTGGGCCCTGCGCGACGTCTTCGGCGAGTTCCGGGCGCCGACCGGCGTCTCGTCCGCGCCGGTGGCGGTCAACGCCGAGCCCGGCACCCCGCTCGCCGGGGTCCGCGAGAAGGTGGCCCGCACCGCCGGGGACCTGGGTGTCGGACGGCTGCGCCTGCTGGTCGGCAAGCCCGGCCTGGACGGGCATTCCAACGGTGCCGAGCAGATCGCCGTACGCGCACGGGACGCCGGCTTCGAAGTGGTCTACCAGGGCATCAGGCTGACTCCTGAGCAGATCACGGACGCCGCGCTGGCCGAGGACGTGCACTGCGTCGGTCTGTCCATCCTGTCCGGCTCGCACGCCGAACTGGTACCGGACGTCCTGAACCGGCTGCGTGACGCCGGGGCGACGGACATCCCGGTGATCGCGGGCGGCATCATCCCCCCGGCGGACGCGGACGCCCTGATCGCGGCCGGCGTCGCCGCCGTCTTCACCCCGAAGGACTTCGGCATCACCGAGATCATCGGCCGTATCGTCGACGAGATCCGCAAAGCGAACAAGCTCGACCCTCTGGAGGTCCCCGCATGACCACCCCCTCGTCCCCCGTGAACCGCCTGCGTCCGCGCCGCTCGTGTCTGGCCGTGCCGGGCTCGAACCCGCGGTTCCTGGAGAAGGCCCAGGGCCTTCCGGCCGACCAGGTCTTCCTCGACCTGGAGGACGCCTGCGCGCCGCTCGCCAAGGAGGGCGCCAGGCACCACATCGTCGACGCGCTCAACGACGGCGACTGGACGGGCAAGACCCGGGTCGTGCGCGTGAACGACTGGACGACGCACTGGACGTACCGCGACGTCATCACGGTCGTCGAGGGCGCGGGCCCGAACCTCGACTGCATCATGCTGCCGAAGGTGCAGGACGCCCAGCAGGTCGTCGCGCTGGACCTGCTGCTGACCCAGATCGAGAAGACCATGGGCTTCGAGGTCGGCAGGATCGGTATCGAGGCGCAGATCGAGAACGCCAAGGGCCTGGTGAACATCGACGACATCGCCGCCGCCTCGCCCCGCCTGGAGACCCTGATCTTCGGCCCGGCCGACTTCATGGCCTCGATCAACATGAAGACCCTGGTCGTCGGCCAGCAGCCGCCCGGCTACCCGGCGGACGCGTACCACTACATCCTGATGCGCATCCTCATGGCGGCCCGCACGCACGACCTCCAGGCGATCGACGGCCCGTTCCTCCAGATCCGCGACGTGGACGCCTACCGCGAGGTCGCGGGCCGTGCGGCGGCGCTGGGCTTCGACGGCAAGTGGGTGCTGCACCCCGGCCAGGTGGACGCGGCGAACGAGGTCTTCTCGCCCTCGCAGGAGGACTACGACCACGCCGAGCTCATCCTCGACGCCTACGACTGGTGCACCTCGGAGGAGGGCGGCAAGAAGGGCTCGGCGATGCTCGGCGACGAGATGATCGACGAGGCCAGCCGCAAGATGGCCCTGGTCATCGCGGGCAAGGGCCGCGCGGCCGGGATGCAGCGCACCTCCAAGTTCGAAGCGCCGGAGGCCTGACATGCAGTTCGGACGCACCTACGAGGAGTTCGAGGTCGGTGCCATCTACAAGCACTGGCCCGGGAAAACGGTCACGGAATACGACGACCACCTCTTCTGCCTGCTGACCATGAATCACCACCCGCTGCACATGGACAGCAACTACGCCGAGAAGACCACCGATTTCGGTAAGAACGTCGTCGTCGGCAACTACATCTATTCGCTGCTGCTCGGCATGTCGGTCCCGGACGTCTCCGGAAAGGCCATCGCCAATCTGGAGGTGGAGTCGCTGAAGCACGTGGCGCCGACCTTCCACGGCGACACGATCTACGGCGAGACGACCGTGCTCGACAAGACACCGTCGAGGTCGAAGAGCGACCGCGGCATCGTGTATGTGGAGACAAAGGGCTACAAGCAGGACGGCACGCTGGTCTGCGTGTTCCGCCGCAAGGTGATGGTCCCCACCGAGACGTACATCAAGGAGCGCGGCGGAGAACAGCCCGGCCGCCCTGAGCTGGGCCAGCCGTCGGACAAGAACGGGGAGAAGTAGCCATGAGCCGACTCGCACAGACCGCCGGCCTGACGGATGTCCAGCAGGAAATCCTCTCCACGGTCCGGGATTTCGTCGACAAGGAGATCATTCCTGTCGCGACCCAGCTGGAGCACCGCGACGAATACCCGACGGAGATCGTCGAAGGGCTGAAGGAACTCGGCCTGTTCGGGCTGATGATTCCCGAGGAGTACGGCGGTCTGGGCGAGTCGCTCCTGACGTACGCGCTCTGCGTCGAGGAGATCGCCCGGGGCTGGATGAGCGTGTCGGGCATCATCAACACGCACTTCATCGTGGCGTACATGCTCAAGCAGCACGGCACCCAGGAGCAGAAGGACACGTTCCTGCCGAGAATGGCGCTGGGCGAGGTGCGGGGCGCGTTCTCGATGTCCGAGCCGGCGCTGGGCTCCGACGTCTCCGCGATCAGCTCCAAGGGCGTGAAGGACGGCGAGGAGTACGTCCTGAACGGCCAGAAGATGTGGCTGACGAACGGCGGCTCGTCCACCCTGGTCGCCGTTCTGTGCCGGAGTGACGAAGGACACCCGGAGGGCACGGCGCCGCACAAGTCGATGACGACCTTCCTCGTGGAGAAGGAGGCGGGATTCGGCGAGGTCCGCCCCGGTCTCACCATTCCGGGGAAGATCGACAAGATGGGCTACAAGGGCGTCGACACGACCGAGCTCATCATGGACGGACTACGCATTCCGGCCAATCGTGTCCTGGGCGGCACGACCGGCCGAGGTTTTTACCAAATGATGGACGGTGTCGAGGTAGGGCGGGTGAATGTCGCCGCGCGTGGCTGCGGTGTCGCACAGCGTGCCTTCGAACTGGGCGTTTCGTACGCCCAGCAGCGCCAGACCTTCGGAAAGCCGATCGCCCAGCACCAGGCGATCCAGTTCAAACTGGCTGAAATGGCCACCAAGGTCGAAGCCGCCCATGCGATGATGGTGAATGCAGCACGCAAGAAGGACTCCGGGGAGCGCAACGACCTGGAGGCAGGGATGGCGAAGTACCTCGCCTCCGAGTACTGCAAGGAAGTCGTCGAGGACGCCTTCCGTATCCACGGCGGCTACGGCTTCTCCAAGGAGTACGAGATCGAGCGCCTCTACCGCGAGGCACCGATGCTGCTGATCGGTGAAGGTACCGCCGAGATCCAGAAAATGATCATCGGTCGCCGGCTCCTGGAGGAGTACCGACTCCAGGGCTGAATGTCCCCTTCGAGGTGATTTGGTGGCGAAGAACATCACACCGGATCACCCTCGTCCGGAGCCTTTCAGCTGTCCGACTCGGCTGCTGGCTTGCCCAGTTGCCGCTCGCACCCGATAGCATCGCCGGAAAGCCGCCGTCCCCCCGTTGCCAGCGCGGCATCATCCGCTACGAAGGTCATCCATGCCCGACAGCCAAATCCCTGCAACGCGCGGCGGGGTCCGCCTCGCCCGTGGAGCATCGCCGTGGCTCCTCCCGACCGTCGCCACCGCGGCACTCAGCCTCGCCCGGGCCCGCAAGTCCGGACGCTGGGCCGCCGTGGCCGTGCCCACCACCGCGCTCGCGGCGGGCATGCTGTGGTTCTTCCGCGACCCCGAGCGCGAGATCACCCAGGGCCGCGTCATCTCGCCGGCCGACGGTGTGGTGCAGAGCATCATGCCGTGGAAGGACGGGCGCACCCGCGTCGCGATCTTCATGAGCCCGCTGAATGTTCACGTCAACCGGGCCCCGCTCTCCGGCACCGTGACCTCGGTCGAGCACATCCCCGGTGGATTCGTTCCGGCGTTCAACAAGGAGAGCGAGAACAACGAGCGCGTTGTCTGGCACTTCGACACCGAGCTCGGTGACATCGAGATGGTGCAGATCGCGGGAGCGGTCGCCCGTCGCATCGTGCCGTACGTCCCGCAGGGCACGAAGGTGGAGCAGGGCGAGCGCATCGGCCTGATCCGCTTCGGCTCGCGTGTCGACATCTACCTTCCGGAAGGTATCGATGTCGCGGTCGAGGTCGGCCAGGCCACCACCGCGGGGGTGACTCGAATTGACCGTAGTTGATCCTGATACCCAGGCGGGCTGGGTGCCCGAGGCCGCTGAGGACGAGGACGCCGACGGCACGGAGGACATGCCTCTCTCCATGAGGCTGTCGATAGCGGACACCCTCACCCTGGGTAACGCCACGTGCGGCTTCATGGCGGTGTACTTCACCACCACGGGCATCCTCATTCCGCACCTCACCGGCAGCGACGAGTCGGGCATGGCCCGGCACTCCGCGGCCACCGCGGTGATCCTCATGCTCATGGCCGCCGTGTTCGACCTCTTCGACGGCCTGGTGGCGCGCAAGCTGCGCTCCTCGCCGATGGGGGCGGAGCTGGACAACCTCTCCGACCTCATCAGCTTCGGCCTCGCCCCGGCGTACTTCGTCCTGGTGTACGGGATGGTCGCGGACGACGCCCACCAGCGGGTCTCCGCGCTCGCGGCGATCGTGGTGCTGCTGGCGGTGGTGCTCAGGCTTGCGCGGTTCTCCTGCGTGACCTTGAAGGACGGCATGTTCCAGGGCATGCCGAGCCCCTTCGGAGCGCTCACGGTCGTCTCGATCGTGCTCCTGGAGCTGCCCTTCGTACCGACGCTGCTCGCGATCATCGGAGTGGCGTGGCTGATGGTCAGCCGGGTCGAGTACCCGAAGCCGCGGGGTGTCCTCGCGGTGGCGATGCTCAGCTGGATCGTCGGTGCGATGGGGCTCCTCGCCGCCTGGGCGTTCGACGCCCCCGGCGGCCAGCTGCTCCTGCAGACCGGCTGCGCCCTCCAGGTCGTCCTGGGGGCGGTGATCCCGCTCTTCGCCACGGCACGGCGGGTGAACACCTTCCGCGACAACCGGCGCGAGGCACGGGCGGCGCAGCTCCCGTAACCACGCGGACGCGACTGCCACGAGGGCCCGGATGCTCCCCGGCATCCGGGCCCTCGTGCGTGCGCCGGACCCCGCCCCGCACGGGGCGGCCCAGCGGGTGCGGGGCCGCCTTCCACAGGGGAGTCTGGGAAGCGTGCAGGACCGATCCGCCGCCGCCACCGGTTCGGGCACGGAGCTGCTGGACAGCGCCGTGTCCCACATCCTGCGCGAGACGGGTGCCTCCGTGGCGATGCTGTACCTCCTGCCGAAGAACGAGACCACGCTGCACCTGACCGTCCTCGCCGGGGTGCCGGGGCAGCTGGCCTTCCCGTGGACCCGGGTCCCGCTGTCCGCCCCGATGCCGGTGGCCGACGCCGTGCGCCTGGGGTGCCTGATCTGGCTCGGCAGCCAGGAGGAGCTGGCGCGCCGCTATCCGCGCCCCGCGCTCGTCCTGCCGTACCAGTTCGCGTTGGCCGCCGCGCCCCTGCGTACGGGCGCCTCCGAGCGGGGCGGGCTGGTGCTGCTGTGGCCGGGGTCGCACTCTCCGCAGCTGGCGCCCGAGGAGCGCGAGGCCGTGCTCAGGGGGTGCCGGGCCATCGACACGCTCCTGCGGCAGGCCGAGAGCAGCGGCTACCCGGTCCTGCCGGGGAGCCAGCCCCGGGTGATGCCCACCCCGGAGCCGGCCGTGCCGGATCCCGCGGAGGCCGCCGCCGCGACGGAGTTCATCCAGCGGCTGCCCGGAGGAAGCTGCGCGCTGGATCTCGACGGGACCGTCACCTACATGACCAGCGGTGCGGCGGCCCTGCTGGGAGCGGCGGCGGACGACGTCTGCGGCACGCTCCCCTGGGTGTCGCTCCCCTGGCTGCGGGACCCGGCGGTGGAGGACCACTACAGGGCCGCCGTCATCAGCCGCCAGAAGACATCGTTCACCGTGCTGCGGCCACCGGACCAGTGGCTGTCCTTCCATCTCTTCCCCAACGCCACCGGCATCAGTGTCCGCATCCTCCCCACCACGGCGCCCGGCCCCGCCGATGTGCAGACGCCGGCGCTGCCACCGACCTCCGGGGTGCCCAGCCGGGCGACCGCCCTGTACCACCTGATGCATCTGGCGGCGACGCTCACCGAGGCCGTCGGCACGCAGGACGTGATCGAGCTGGCCGGCGACCAGCTGATGCCGGCGTTCCACATCCAGACCCTCGTCGTGATGGCCTCGGCCGAGGGCCGCCTGCGGGTCGAGGGCGGCCGGGGCAGCCGGCCCGGGCTCATGGACCGCTTCGACGGTGCGCCGCTGACCTCGGCGACACCGGCCGCCCATGTGCTGATGACGGGGATTCCCGACTTCTTCCCCACCTTCGCCGAGCTGGAGCGGGCCCACCCCTCCGCGGGCCTGCGCAACGCCGTGGCCGCCTGCGCCTTCCTCCCTCTGATCGTCTCCGGGAATCCGGTCGGCTCGCTGGTCCTGGCCTACGACCGGCCCCACGCGTTCGATCCGGAGGAACGCGCCCTCCTCACCTCGATCGCGGGGCTGCTGGCCCAGGCGCTGGACCGCGCCCGTCTGTACGACACGAAGGACCGGCTCGCGCACAGTCTGCAGGCCCACCTCCTGCCCCAGACCCTGCCCCGGATCCCGGGCCTCGATGTCGCGGCCCGCTATCTGCCGTCGACCCGGGGCATGGGCATCGGCGGGGACTTCTACGACCTGATCAGGCTGGACGAGACCACTGCAGCCGCCGCGATCGGCGACGTACAGGGGCACAACGTGAACGCCGCCGCACTGATGGGGCAGGTCCGCACCGCCGTGCACGCCTCCGCCGGGGCCTCGCCCGCCGAGGTGCTGGCACGTACCAACCGCCTGCTCACGGACCTCGACCCCGGACTGTTCACGAGCTGTCTGTACGTCCATCTCGACCTCGCCGGGAACACCGCCTGCATGGCCACTGCCGGCCATCCCGCGCCGCTGCTGCGGCAGCCGGACGGACAGACCGAGTTCCTCGACCTGCCGCCCGGCGTCCTGCTCGGCATCGACCCGGAGGCCGGCTACCCGACGGCGGAGTTCCCCCTGCCGCCCGGCGGGGCGCTCGCCCTGTACACCGACGGTCTCGTGGAGGCGCCTGGCGTGGACTTCGAGGACGCCATCGCCGATCTGGCCGAGCACTTCGCCATAGCCCTGGACCAGGACATGGACTCCGTGGCCGACACGCTCGTGCGGTACGCGAGGCAGTACACGCCCGGCAACGACGACATCGCGCTGCTCCTGATCAACGCCCTGCGGCCGGACAGCTGACCGGTCGGACGTGTTCTGCCTGTCAGGGCGGGTTGGAGAGCCCTGAGGTGCCGAGGCGGTGGGGTTTCATCGGCACCCCAGGACGTTCGAGGGGTGGTGCTGCGGGCGCGGGGCCGGATCAGCCGCCGTAGAGGTCGCCCAGGGAGATTCCGGTGGTGCTGGCGGCGCCGCCGAGCCTGACCTCGTGGTCGAGGCTCACGAACTTGCCGCCCGACTGCCAGAGGGCGGGCTTGAGCATCGCGTACTTGGCCTCGTCCCAGGTCGCCCAGTCGTAGCCCAGCAGGCCGCCGGTGTCACCGGAGTTGGGGTTGAGGCACCAGAAGGTCTGGTGGATGCCGTTCTCCACGATCAGGTCGCGCAGGGCGGTCATCCACTTCTGGTTGGGGCCGTTGTCGAGGTGGCCTCCCCATTCACCGATGAACAGCGGGGCGGTGCCGTCCTTGTGCAGGTAGAGCCAGTTGGGGTCCCAGACGTCGCGCTCCAGCGTCGTACGGTTCCACTCGCCCTGGAACCAGGGCTGCTGGTGGACCAGCGGGCCGTAGTCGTGCGGGGAGTAGACCAGCTGGTCCTGCTGCGCGCCGAGGTCGACCGGGTGGTCCTTCGCCCCGCGCAGGTTCCCGCCCCACCACATGCCGTGGTAGTCGGTCGCCGTGGTGGAGGACCAGTTCGTGCCGTCCTTGGGGTAGATCTCGATGCCTTCGCAGAGGACGAGGACGTGCGGGTTGATCGCGAGGATGCGCTTGCCCGCGGTCTCACAGGTGTGCTTGAAGTTGTCCTGGTCCGTGGAGCCGTCCCACTTGGCGCGGGGGCTGTCGGACTGCTTGCCGTGCGGCTCGTTCTTCACGTCCATCGCGACGAGCGTGTCGTTGGTCCGGTAGCGCTCGGTCACCCACTCCCAGGCGGTGTAGAACTGCTCGGGGGTGATCGATCCCTTCCACCAGACCGGGTACACATGGCCGGAGTTGTCGGCCTCGGCGCTGTGCACGTCCAGCATGACCTTGAGGCCGTACTTCTCGGCCACGCCGAGGAAGGCGTCGAAGACCCCCAGGGTCGTCTTGCCCTGGAGCTCGGGGTTGGCCCAGGTGTTGACCGCGCTGGAGGTCGCGGCCTGGCCGTTCTTCCACTCCAGCAGGAGCTGGGTGGAGATCGGCACACGGACGATGTTGATGCCGCGCTCCGCCATCTGCCGGGTGACGGTGTCCAGGTTGGCGGACCAGAGCCCGTGGAAGACCCGCTCGGTCGCGTTGAAGCCGAACCAGTTGACGCCCGTGAGCCAGACCCGGTTGCCCTGTTCGTCGACGATCCGGTTGCCCTCGGTGTGCAGCCAGTCCGTGCCGGAGGCCGCCGGGGCGGCGGCTTCGGGCGCGGCCGCGGGAACGACCGACGGCTGCTGCGCGGCGACCGGGCCCGAGAGCGTCACCAGCAGGGTGGTCGCGGTGACGGCGGCGGCGAGCGCCGTACCCAGCCGTTTTCTCATCCGTGACTTCATCCGTTGTCGCCTTTCATGGGGGTGAGGCGGGCAGCAAGGATGGGAGCGCTCCCATTCCGTTGCTCACATGAAGCCAGCACGGCGGAACGGCTGTCAATGGACATGACAACGTTCATTTCTTGAAGACACCTGGCTGACACGTCCGCTCCGTATTCCCGCATCGTAGTCACTAATTTGAGCAACCAAGGTGAAATCTTGCGCAGCACCGTGGACTTCTTTACGGCGGTGCTCCTAGCCTGTGGGGCGTCCGACGAGCCCTTCGAGCCGCAAGGACGACCCACACGTGACCCCACCACCGCCTGGACCACGCCTACTCGGACGCTCGCTGTCCGCCGCCCTCTCCCTCGCGCTCACCGCCGCCGGTACCGCCGCGGCGTTCGTACTGGCCGGCGCGCCTCCCGCACAGGCCGCCGCCGTCCCCGCGCCGTCCCCCGTCGGGATATCCGGCCGGGGCGCCACCGTTCCGTTCAAGGAACAGGAGGCCGAGTACGCCGCGACCAACGGCTCGCTGATCGGTCCCGACCGCCTCTACGGCTCGCTGCCCTCCGAGGCTTCGGGCCGGCAGGCCGTCACGCTCGACGCCGTGGGCGAGTACGTCGAGTTCACGCTCACGGCCCCCGCGAACGCGATGACCTTCCGCTACTCGCTGCCGGACGACGCGGCAGGGGCGGGCCGGGACGCCTCGCTCGACCTGCGGGTCAACGGCAACGCGCTCAAGAGCGTGCCGGTGACGTCGAAGTACGGCTGGTACTACGGGGGTTACCCCTTCAACAACAACCCGGGCGACAACAACCCACACCACTTCTACGACGAGACCCGCACCATGTTCGGCTCCACGCTGGCCGCCGGGACGAAAATCCGGCTCCAGGTGACCTCCACCGCCGCCTCGCCCTCGTTCACCATCGACCTGGCCGACTTCGAGCAGGTCGGCGCGCCGGTCTCCAAGCCGTCTGGGGCCCTGGACGTGGTGAGCGACTTCGGCGCCGACCCGACCGGGGCGGCCGACTCCACGGCGGAAATCCAGGCCGCGGTGGACGCGGGGCGCACCCAGGGCAAGGAGGTGTACATCCCGCGGGGCACCTTCAAGGTCCAGGACCACATCGTCGTGGACAAGGTGACCCTGCGCGGCGCGGGTCCCTGGTACAGCGTGCTGACCGGACGCCACCCCACGGACCGGTCCAAGGCGGTCGGGGTCTACGGGAAGTACGCGGCGCAGGGCGGCAGCAGCAACGTCACCCTCAAGGACTTCGCCATCATCGGCGACATCCGTGAGCGGGTGGACAACGACCAGGTCAACGCCATCGGCGGGGCCATGTCGAACTCGGTCGTCGACAACGTCTGGATGCAGCACACCAAGTGCGGCGCCTGGATGGACGGCCCGATGGACAACTTCACCATCAGGAACAGCCGCATCCTGGACCAGACCGCCGACGGCGTGAACTTCCACTACGGCGTCACGAACTCCACGGTGACCAACACCTTCGTCCGCAACACCGGTGACGACGGACTGGCCATGTGGGCGGAGAACGTCCCGAACGTCAGGAACAAGTTCACCTTCAACACGGTGGTCCTGCCGATCCTCGCCAACAACATCGTCACCTACGGCGGCAAGGACATCACGATCTCCGACAACGTCATGTCGGACACGGTCACCAACGGCGGCGGGCTGCACATCGCCAACCGCTATCCGGGCGTCAACTCGGGTCAGGGAACAGCCGTTTCGGGCACGCACACCGCCGCGCGCAACACCTTGATCCGGACCGGGAACAACGACTTCAACTGGCGCTTCGGCGTCGGCGCGATCTGGTTCAGCGGACTCAACGAGCCGATCAGCAAGGCCACCATCAACATCACGGACAGCGAGATCCTGGACAGCTCCTACGCCGCGATCCACCTCATCGAGGGTGCGAGCAACGGGCTGCACTTCGACAACATCAGGATCGACGGAGCAGGTACGTACGCGCTCCAGATCCAGGCTCCGGGCACGGCCTCCTTCAACAACGTCGTCGCCACGCACATCGCCCAGTCCAACCCCATCCACAACTGTGTCGGCAGCGGCTTCCAGATCACCCAGGGCACCGGGAACTCGGGCTGGTACGCGAATCCGCCCGCCTGCACCGGTGTCTGGCCGGCCCCGGTGTGGACCAACGGCGGGGTGCCCGGGGGCGGCGGGCCCACCGACCCGCCGGACCCGACGGACCCGCCGGACCCGACCGACCCGCCCGAGGAGACGGGCAACCTCGCTCAGGGGCGCCCCGTCACCGAGTCGAGCCACGCCGATGTGTACGGTGCCGGCAACGCGGTGGACGGCAACGCCAACAGCTACTGGGAGAGCCGCAACAACGCCTTCCCGCAGTCCGTCACCGTGGATCTCGGTGCCGCCAAGGCGGTCAAGCGCCTGGTGCTGAAGCTGCCCCCGGCCGCCGCCTGGGCGACGCGCACGCAGACGATCGGCGTCACAGGCAGCACCGACAACTCCACGTACAACTCCCTCAAGACACCGGCGGGCTACACGTTCGACCCGTCGAGCGGCAACACGGCGACGGTGACGCTGACGGGGACGCCGGTCCGCCATCTGCGGCTGACGTTCACCGCCAACACCGGCTGGCCGGCGGGCCAGTTGTCAGAGCTGGAGGCGTACACCAGCTGATCGCGCGCACGACGGCGACGGGCCCGGCCTCCACGGCCGGGCCCGTCTCTGTGCGGGGAGGGCTCAGGCCTTCGGCTCGAACGACTCCGCGGCCGGGGCGATCTCCGCCGGCCTGACGACCTTGAGGCCACCGGGGGCCTTGGCGTCGGGCTTCATGACGACGGTCTGCCGGGTCGAGGGCGCGGACGGGTCGGTGAAGTCGTGCGCGATCCCGAAGTCACCGCCGAAGTCCTTGATGGTGAGCAGCGCCTTGTCGACGCCCTCACGGGTCAGGTCCTTCGACTCGCAGGCCTTCTTCAGGGCCTCGCCGAAGACGGACGCCGCGTTGTATCCGGCGATGACGCCGTTGTCGAGGCCGTCCTTCGGGTACTTGGCCGCGTACGCCTTGGCGAGCTTCGCCGGGCCCTCGGCGGAGTCTCCGATGGGCAGGGTGGAGGCGCCGATGTAGTAGTCCTTCTGCAGGGCCGGACCCGCCTGGGTGGCGAGCAGCTGCGGTGCGTACGCCGAGTTGTTGCCGACGACGGGGACGGCGAAGCCGGTGGCCGCGGCGACGCCGACCAGCGAGGCCGCCTGGCGCGGTCCGGCGCTGACGATGACGGCCTTCACCCCGGCCTGCTTGAGCGCGGAGACCTGGGCGGTCATGTCGTTGTCTGTCGGCTTGATCTTCTGCTCGACGACGGTGAGCCCCGCTTCGGCCGCCGCGTGCTTGGAGCCGGCCAGGGCGTTCTCGCCGTAGTCGCCCTCGAAGTAGACGTGACCGATCTTGTCGCCCTTGGCGATGCGCTTCTCGTCCAGCAGGAAGTCGACGAGGTTGATGGTCTCGACGTCGTACGTGGCGCCGATGACGCGGACGTACTTGGAGCCGACCAGGTTGGCCGACCAGGCCTGCGGCAGGACGATGCCCTTGTCCTGGCCGTCGATGCGGGACTCGACGGCGGAGACGAAGGGGGAGCCGATGAACTGGGTGAAGCCCAGCACGTTCGGTTCCAGCTCGGTGTAGGCGCCGATCGCCTTCTGCGGGTCGTATCCGTGGTCACGGACCGTCAGCTCGATGTCCCGCTCGCAGATACCGCCGGCCTTGTTCGTCTCCTCCACCCAGAGCTGCTGGGCCTGGGTGACGCTCTTGCCGAGCGAGGCGTAGACCCCGGTCATGTCGGTGAGGGCACCGAGTGTGATCTTCGAGTCGGTGACTCCCTCCCCGGCCTTCACTCCGTTCTTGTCCGCGGCGCCGTCGTCCGACGACTTCGCCTTCTCGCTGCATCCCACGAGGGTGAGGGTGAGAACCGCCGCAACGGCTCCGACAACACGTAGCTTCATTTCTTCTTCTCCCCTGGATTCTTCAGACGTGCAAGGCCGCCGGGCAGGAACAGGACGACCGCGACGACCGCGGCGCCGTACAGATAGCGGGACGCCTCGCCCGGTGCTATGCCGCCCGTACCAGGGGCGGACACCAGGGGGAGGGAGTCGCTGTAGTGGGTGAGCACCTGCGGGAGCAGCGAGACGAACGCGGCGCCGATGACGGCTCCCGCCACGCTGCCCAGCCCGCCGATGACGATCATGGCGAGGTATTCGAGGGACAGGATCATGCCGAAGTACTCGGGCACGGTCCGCTGGAAGACCAGCGCGAGCAGGACGCCCGCGAGGCCGGCGTACATCGAGGACAGGACGAAGACACCGGCCCGGTAGCGGGCGACGGGCACGCCCATCACCCCTGCCGCGATCCGGTGGTCCCGGATGGCGTTCAGCGCCCGGCCGGGCCTGCCGCGCAGCACCCCGCGGGCGAAGAGCCCGCTGGCCAGGAGTGCGGCC
This sequence comes from Streptomyces sp. NPDC002125, assembly GCF_053593715.1. NCBI lineage: Bacteria > Bacillati > Actinomycetota > Actinomycetes > Kitasatosporales > Streptomycetaceae > Streptomyces > Streptomyces sp. NPDC002125. The sequence continues at coordinate 92,978 of NZ_JBSFDD010000012.1, forward strand.
AGTGCCAGGTACCAGAGCTTCTCGGACGACTGGAAGGGCACCGCCGCCACGACCACTTCGGCGTCGTCGAAGGTGAACCCGAACAGGGAGAGGGGCGGCACCGGGCGGCCGTTGAAGCCGCCGGTGAGCGAGCCCGCGTTGAACAGCACGTGCTGGCCGATGAAGATCAGGGCGAGTGTGGCGATACCGAGGTACGCACCGCTCAGCCGTCCCGCGATGGGACTGAAGAGGCCGCCCGCGGCGCCCGCCAGGAGCACGGCCAGGATGGCCGCGAGCCAGGTGGGCAGGCCGAGTCCGGTGATGGCGTGCCCGTTCTCGGTGCTGCTCTCCCCGCCCAGGATGCAGTAGCCGTACGCGCCGACCGCGAGGAAGAACGCGTGGCCCATGGAGAGCTGGCCGGTGGAGCCGGTGAGCAGGTTGAGCCCGATCGCCCCGATCGCGGCGGCCATCGCGAACAGCCCTGCCTGGAGCCAGAACCGGTCCAGGTAGAACGGGAGGAGCAGGAGCAGGACGGAGCCCGCGAGCCAGAGGTAGGGGGCGGGGCGTCGCAGCCGTGCGGCGTACGGGCTCCCCGTGGCGGGTACGGCCCCTGCGGGGGCGGGGGCGACGGTGTCCTTGGTGGCTTCAGACACGGGACAGCTCCTTCGTGCCGAAGAGTCCCGCCGGCCGGATGAGCAGCACCACCACCATCACCAGGTACGGCGCGAGGTCTCCGATGCCGCGTCCGAGGAAGGAGAGGTCGCTCTGATAGCCGGTGGCGAGCGACTCGGTGACTCCGACGAGCAGCCCGCCGACGAGCGCCCCGGTCGTCGAGTCGAGACCGCCGAGGATCGCGGCGGGGAAGGCCTTGAGCGCGGCGAGAGAGGTGGCCCGTTCGAGGCCCGGGGTCGGGAACACCGTGAGGAAGAGCGCGGCGACCGCGGCGAGTGCTCCGGCGACCGCCCAGGCGGAGAGGGATACCCGGCCGAGCCGGATGCCCATCAGCGCGGCGGTCTGCGGGTTCTCGGCCGCCGCCCGCATGGAGACCCCCCACGAGGTGAAGCGGAAGGCGAGCAGGAACACCGTGATGAGCAGCCCCGCGACGAGGAACGCCGCGATGCGTGTCTCGGCGAGGGTGACACCCCCGATGGTGACGACGTCGTCGCCCCACGGGTCGCCCAGCGACATGACGTCCGTACCCATGCGCCGGACGAGTTCGGTGGTCAGGAGGATGTCGACGCCGATGGTGACGATGGCCAGGACGCTCTGGTCGCTCCCCCGGTAGCGGCGCATCACGAAGAACTCGACCGCCGAGCCGACGACGGCGGCGCCCGCGATCCCGACGCCGAGCGCCGGCCAGAAGCCGATGTCGTCGTGGAGCACGGCGGTGACGTAGCCGCCTGCAAGGAGCAGGGAGGCGTGGGCGAAGTTGACGACCTCGGTCGCCTTGAAGATCACGACGAAGCCCAGCGCGATCAGTGCGTAGACCGAGCCGATGGACAGGCCGCCGAGGAGGAGTTCGATGAAGGTGGTCATTCCTGTGCTCCCAGGTAGGCCTGCACCACGGCCGGGTCGTTCTGGACCTCGGCGGGCGTCCCGCCCGCGATCCTGCGTCCGAAGTCGAGTACGGTCACGGCGTCCGCGAGCCGCATCACCACCCCCATGTCATGTTCGACCATGACGATCGAGATGCCGAGGCTGTCGCGCACACCGGCGACGACGGCCGCGGTGCGGCGGCGCTCGTCGGCGGTCATGCCCGCGATGGGCTCGTCGAGGAGCAGGACCTCGGGCTCCATGCACAGGGCGCGGCCGAGCTCGACGAGCTTCTGCTTGCCGTACGGCAGGGCCGCCGCGGGGAAGTCGAGTTCCTTGTCCAGCCCGATGAACCCGGCTATCTCCCGCACCCGTTCGAGATGCCGTCGCGCCTCGCGGGTCGCGGAGGGCAGGCGCAGTCCTGAGGCCACGAAACCGGCGCGGGTGAGCCGGTGCCGGCCGAGCATGAGGCTCTCGGCGACGGTGGCATGCGGCGGCAGGGCCAGGTTCTGGAAGGTGCGGGCCACGCCGAGGCCGGCGATCCTGTGCGGGGCGAGACCCGTGAGTTCGGTGGAACCCAGGTGAACGCTGCCCGAGGTGGCGCGGTAGACGCCGGAGAGCACGTTGAAGGTGGTGGACTTGCCCGCCCCGTTGGGGCCGATGACCGCGTGGACGCTGCCCGGTTCGACGGTGAAGGACACCGCGTCGAGCGCGGTGAGCCCGGCGAAGCGCACGGTCACGTCGCGCACGGTGAGAGGGGCCGGGGAGGTCGTCACGCGGACCACCTGCTCAGGCTGCGGGTGACGCCTTCCGCCCGGGCGGCGTCCTCGGCGGCCGTCTCGTCGACGACACCGAGGTAGCGGCGGCGCACCTCGTCGGAGGCGGCGAGCTCGTCGGCGGGGCCGTCGAGCGCGACCTCGCCGACGTCCAGGACGTACGCGGTGGAGGCGAGGCGCAGCGCGATGGCCGCGTTCTGCTCGACGAGCATGACGGAGGTGCCGCCCGCGTTGATCTCCTGGATCGTGTCGGCGATCTTCGCCGCCATCAGTGGTGCGAGGCCGAGGGACGGCTCGTCGAGCAGCAGCAGGCGGGGGGCGGCCATCAGGGCCCTGCCCATCGCCAGCATCTGCTGCTCACCGCCGGAGAGCAGGCCGGCCCGCTGGTGCGCGCGCTGGGCGAGCACGGGGAACAGCTCGTGTACGCGCCGGAGGGCGGCGGCGGTCTCCTTGCGCCCGCCGCGTGCCCCGAGGGCGCCCGCCCGCAGATTGTCCGCCACCGTCATCCGGGCGAACACCTGCCGCCCTTCCGGCACCTGGATCACTCCCGCCGCCACCACCTGGGCGGGCCGGAGCCCGTCCAGGGGGCGGCCGTCGAAGCGGATGGTGCCCGTGCCCGTCCCGCGGTGGAAGCCGAGGGTCCGCGATACGGCCCGCAGCAGCGTGGTCTTGCCGGCGCCGTTGCCACCGAGTACAGCGGTGATCGCGCCGGCCGGCACGTCGACGGAGACGTCGCGCAGTGCCCGTACCGGGCCGTAGCCCACGGACAGTTCGCGGATCTCGAGCGTTGCCATGCGTCCTCCTCCTTCCGACTGGTCGTTGTGGTGCCACAGACCAGCAGGGGGCGCGGCGCGCGTCCACGGTCCCGGGCGCAATCGCTGCGGGTGACCAGTCTTCGAAGGGCCCCGTTGTGCGCGCGCACAGAGGTAGGGGATGCGCTGTCGCCCCTGGCGCGGCCGGTGGCATCCTCACCAGCCATGGGCGGCCAGGCCGCGGAACGGAGCGAAGCGATGCGGGGGCGCAGTGACGAGCAGGGCCGGGCGCTGCTCGACGCCCTGCTGGAGGGCCGGTCCGAACCGGAGCTCGCGGCGCGCGCGGCGAGCGGTCTCGGCCTCCCCGAGCGGGGCCGTTACGCCGTGGTGGTGCTGCGGGACGGAGGCGGGGGGACGGCGGGCACGGCGATGTACGCGGACGGGCTGCGGTTCGTCCGGCGCAGACGGGGTGACCGCGAGATCGTGGTCGTCTCGCTGGGCGACCGCGATCCGGCTGGGCTCGCCGCGCTGATGGTGCGGTGGTGTCCCGGCCCCGGCGGGATCGGTCCGGTGGCGGACGGCCTCGCGGAGCTGGGGACGGCCCGCCGGCTGGCCGAGGTGGCCCTGCTGACGTGCCCGCCGGGCACGACGGGGATCGTACGGCTGGAGGAGCGGCTGCCCGCGGCGCTGCTGGTGAGCCAGCCCGAGCTGTCGGCCCGGCTGGTGTCGGACGTCTTCGGGCCCCTGCTGGCGCTGGACCCGGCGGACCGGGCCCTGCTGGTACGGACACTGGAGGCGTGGCTGGAGTGCGGGGGGTCAGCCGGGCGGGCCGCGGGGCGGCTCTACTGCCACCGGAACACCGTGCTCAACCGCCTGCGGCGGCTGGAGCGGCTGACCTCGCGTTCGCTGACCCGGCCGCGCGAGCTGATCGAGATGACGCTGGCCCTGGACGCGTTCAGGCTGACGGCGCCGCAGGCGTGAGGGGGCGCCGCACCGTCATGAGGGCGAACTCCCCCTCATGACGGTGTGTCAAGGAAGGATCAGGACAGGAAGTCCCGGGCGATCTCCTCGGCCGCGCGTTCCAACAGGGGGCCGGCCTGGGCCATGCAGACGGCCGGGTCGGGTTCCAGCGCGGTCAGGGCGTAGGCCCGCCGGATGCCCGCCTTGCCCAGGGCCTCCGGCGGCAGGGCGAGGCGCCCGCAGACGGCGACCGCTTCGACGCCCGCCGCGCGTGCGGCGGCGGCGACGCCCGCGGGGGCCTTGCCGTGCAGGGTCTGCTCGTCGAGCGATCCCTCGCCGGTGATGACGAGCGTGGCCCTGGCCAGCGCGGGGGCGAAGCCCAGGACGTCGAGCATCACCTCGATGCCGGGCCGGAAGCGGGCGCCCAGGGCGACGAGTGCCCCGTAACCGATGCCTCCGGCGGCGCCCGCACCGGGCAGTTCGGCCGTCTCGGGCCCCAGCAGGGACGCGTAGTGGGTGAGCGCCGCGTCGAGGACGGCGATGTCGTCCTCGGTGGCGCCCTTCTGCCGCCCGTAGACCTCGGGGGCGCCCTTCGGGCCGGTCAGCGGGTTGTCCACGTCGCTGGCCAGGATCAGGTCGACGTCCGCGAGCCGGGGGTCGAGCCCCGAGAGGTCGGCCTCGGCCAGCTCCGCGAGCGCCCCGCCGCCGGGGCCGACGGGCTTGCCGTCCCGGTCCAGGAAGCGCGCCCCGAGCGCGGCGAGCATGCCCGCGCCGCCGTCCGTGGTAGCGCTGCCGCCGACCCCGAACACGATCGTGCGGGCACCCGCGTCGAGCGCCGCGGTCAGCAGTTCGCCCGAGCCGTACGTGGTCGCGGTGAGCGGGGCGAACTCCCCCGCGGGCAGATGCTGGAGGCCGGAGGCCTCGGCCATCTCCACCACGGCGGTCGTGTCCCGCACCGCGTAGGCCGCGGTGACGGGGGTCCCCAGCGGGCCGGTCACCCGCGCCTCGCGGCGCTCGAATCCGGCGGCCACAGCCGCCGCGACCGTGCCGTCGCCGCCGTCCGCGACGGGCAGGGTCTCGACCCGTACGCCGGGGACGACGCGCCGGAGCCCGGCCGTCACCCGCTCCGCGACCTGCACGGTCGTGAGCGAGCCCTTGAACTTGTCCGCCGCCACCAGCACGTGGGCGGTCTCCATCGCTGCTCCGTCCGTCACCTTGCATCCCTTTGCTTTCGAACAGGCAGTCGCGCCGCCCCGACCTTATCCGGACCACCCCTGATCTGCCCATGGCTGTCCGAAACCGGGGAAACGGCCCCTACGCTGCCTCCGTGACCACCTCTGACTACGCCACGTACATCGCAGGGCTCCCCCGGGTACTCGCCGGGGCCGCCACCCTCTTCCGGGACGAGCGGGGGCGGATCCTGCTCGTCGAGCCCAACTACCGCGAGGGATGGACGCTGCCCGGCGGCACCATCGAGTCCGACGACGGCGAGAGCCCCCGGCAGGCCGCGCGGAGGGAGACCGCGGAGGAGATCGGCCTCGACCTGGCGCCGGGCCGGCTGCTCGCCGTCGACTGGACGCGTGGCGAGGCGCGTCCGCCGATCGTCGCGTACGTCTACGACGGTGGCGTGCTCCCCCAGGAGCGGTTCGACGCGATCCGCCTCCAGGAGGACGAGCTCCTCTCCTGGAAGCTGGTGGACCGCGCCGGCCTCGCCGATCATCTGCACGGCCGGCTCGGGCTTCGCGTCCGGGCGGCGCTGGAGGCGCTGGACTCCGGGGAGGGACCGGCCGAGCTGGTGGACGGCTCCCCCGTCGCGGGGTGAGGGATCAGCCCTGGGGGTCCTGCGGCCTGGCGTCGGCCTCCCGGCGCGCGTCGTCCTGTCCGGCGGCGCGCGCCTCGGTGCGGTGGCCACGGGCGATGTAGTCCCGTACGACCAGTTCGACCGCGTCCTGCGGATTCCCGACGCCCGCGAGCACCATGACCTCGACGACGAGTTCCGCGTCCAGACTGACGTTCACTGTGGCCATGGTCCGGACCCTATGGGGTGCCCGCGGAAATGTCATCGCGGCGGGACCGGCCCGTCCGTAGGCTCGCGGCATGACTCTCGTCGCGATCCTCAGCGGCGCCGGCATCTCCACGGACTCCGGCATCCCCGACTACCGCGGGCCCCAGGGCCTCTGGAGGAAGGACCCGGAGGCGGAGAAGCTCGTCACCTACGACTTCTACATGTCCGATCCGGAGATCCGGCGCCGCTCCTGGCAGATGCGCCGCACCAGCGCGACCTGGGCCGCCGAGCCGAACGCGGCGCATCGTGCGGTGGCCGCGCTGGAGCGGTCCGGCACTCCGGTCCGCGTGATCACGCAGAACGTCGACGGGCTGCACCAGCTGGCCGGGCTTTCCGCCCGCAAGGTCGTCGAACTCCACGGCACGGCACGCGAGGTGGTCTGCACCCGGTGCCATGCGCGGTCGGCGATGGCGGAGGCGCTGGCCCGGGTCGAGGCCGGCGAGACGGACCCGCCGTGCGCGGTGTGCGGCGGCATCCTGAAGTCGGCGACGGTGATGTTCGGTGAGCGCCTGGACCCCCGGGTGCTGGCCGAGGCCATGGCGATCACCAAGGCGAGCCAGGTGTTCGTCGCGGTGGGTACGACGCTCCAGGTGCAGCCGGCCGCCTCACTGGCGGGTATCGCGGTGGAGCACGGCGCCCGGCTGATCGTGGTGAACGCCGAGCCGACGCCGTACGACGAGCTGGCCGAGGAGACGGTCCGCGAGCCGATCGGAACCGCGCTGCCCGCTCTGCTGGAGCGGCTGTCCGCCGACCCGGGGTGAGGTGGGCCCTTCGGCGGACGGTCGCCCTGTGGACGGTCAGGCGCGGCCCTCGCGCCTTCAAGCCCCTTCGCCGTCCAGCCCGGCCCGGATGCGGCGGGAAGGGCTGAAGGCGTACAGATCCAGGATCTCCGGCGGGTCCGCGAGTCCGGGCCCGCCGTCCGCCGCCCAGGCGGCGATGTCGGCGACGGCGTGCGGATCGTTGACCAGGCCCAGCCAGACGGGGCGCCCGCCCGCGCGGCGGCCGTCGGCAGAGGGCTGTACGACGATGACATTGCCGTGCTCGCACGCGTCCAGGCACTCCACCGCGCGCACCGTCGCGGCCCCGCCGACGGACTCCCGCAGCTGGGCGAGCTGCCCGGGGTGGTCCACGCCGGGGATCTTCGGGGTACCGCAGCAGCAGCCCCGGCAGACGCTCACCGTGGGACGGGAGGGGCCCGCTCCGGCGGCCCGGCGCGGTCGGCGGCTCATTCGGGGGCACTCCCGTGGGTGGCGCGGATGATCACCGTAGGACTGTACCGAGCTGTTCCCCCGCAGGTCCGGTGGGGTAGTGTTGACGGCTGCGAAGGGGAGTAGCCCCGCAAACCGGTCGTCGACACACTGGAGCCTCCGGGTTCCCGGTGGCCGGGCTCGTAGATGCTTACGGGTGGGCGAGACCTTCGGTCAGGTATGACACGCCCGCGCCCTGCGGGCGCTGCGGTCATGCCGGGCCGAGTGGTCCTCCGAAGAAGCCCGAGTGGCACTTCGCGGAAGGCCCGGGGCCCGGCTCTCACAGAAAGCCACCCGGAATGCATCTCGACCCCCTGGCGATCCTCACCGCCTTCGGGCTGATCTTCCTCGCGGAGCTCCCCGACAAGACCATGTTCGCGTCGCTGGCCATGGGCACGCGCATGCGCCCGCTCTACGTCTGGTTCGGCACGTCCTCGGCGTTCATCGTGCACGTCGCCATCGCCGTCGGTGCGGGCGGACTGATCGGTCTGCTGCCCGACTGGATCGTCAAGCTGATCTCGGCCCTCCTCTTCGCCTTCGGTGCCTTCATGCTGCTGCGCAGCGGCGGCGGTGACGACGACGGGGACGAGGAGATCAAGACGGTGACCGGCTTCTGGCCGGTCTGTTCGACGGCCTTCATGGCGGTGTTCATCAGCGAGTGGGGCGACCTGACGCAGATCACCACCGCGAACCTCGCCGCCAGCAACGGCGCGTGGTCCACGGCCATCGGCTCGGCCATCGCCCTGATGTCCGTGTCGGCGCTGGCGCTCCTCGCGGGACGGTTCATCGCCAAGCGGGTGCCGCTGAAGACGGTGCAGCGCATCGGCGGGCTGTGCATGCTCGGCCTGGCGATCTGGTCGGTCGTCGAGATCTTCACCGGCTGAGCAAGGGGTGGTGCGGGGCGGAGCGGTTGCCGTCCGCCCTTGCTGCCCCCGCTCAGAACAGGGCCGGCGCCTCGTCCTCCGTACCCCGTTCGAAGGCGAGCAGCCGCTGCTTGCGGTCGAGCCCGCCGCCGTACCCCGTCAGGCTCCCCGAGGCCCCGATGACGCGGTGGCAGGGGACGATGATCCCGACCGGGTTCTTGCCGTTGGCCAGGCCCACCGCACGGGAGGCGCCCGGCTTGCCGAGGATTTCGGCCAGCTGGCCGTAGGAGCGCGTCTCGCCGTACGGAATCCGTCCGAGTTCGGCCCAGACGCCGCGCTGGAACGGGGTGCCGTCCAGCCTCAGCGGCAGGTCGAACTCGGTGAGTTCGCCCGCGAAGTACGCGTCCAGCTGACGGACGGCCTCGCCGAACGGGCGGGGGTCCGGCAGGCCGAAGGTCTCCTCGGGCGGGCGGTGCCGCTGCCCGGTCATGTACAGGCCGGACAGCAGCCCGTCGGTCGCGACCAGGGTGAGTGGCCCGTACGGGCTGTCGATGACCGTGTGCTGCCGGGTCACCGTGGATGTGGTGGTCATGGTCGGTCCTCACGCCCTCAGGCGGGCAGATGGTTGATGGGGTGGTCGTCGACGGTCCACAGATACTGCACGGCGTACGCGCGCCAGGGGCGCCAGCCGGACGCGCGTGCGGTGAGGGCGGCGGGGGTAGCGGGGAGTCCCAGGCGTTCGGCCGCCCTGCGGATGCCGAGGTCGGTGGGGAGGAAGGCGTCCGGGTCCCCGAGGGCGCGCATGGCGATCACCTCCACGGTCCAGGGGCCGAAGCCGGGCAGCGCGGTCAGTTCCGCGCGGGCCTTGTCCCAGTCCGCGCCCTCCCCCAGGTGCAGCGACCCGTCGGCGAGGGCCGAGACCAGCGTGGTGAGCGTGGCGCGGCGGCTGCGCGGCAGGGCGAGCGCCTCGGGGTCGAGCCCGGCCAGTGCCTCGGGGGACGGGAAGAGATGGGTCAGCCCGCCCTCGGGGTCCTCCACCGGCACCCCGTGCGCACGGACCAGCCGGGCCGCGTGGGTGCGGGCCGCGGCGGTGGAGACCTGCTGACCGAGCACGGCGCGTACGGCGAACTCCGCCGCGTCGACCGTGCGCGGCACCCGGCGCCCCGGGGCCGCCTCGACCAGCGGTGCGAGCAGCGGATCGGAGCGCAGCTGGTCGTCCACGGCGACCGGGTCGGCGTCCAGGTCGAGGAGTCGGCGGCAGCGGCTGATGGCCTGCGTGAGGTCGCGGGGGTCGGTGAGGGAGAGCCGGCAGTCGATGTGGCCCGGCCGAGGGGCGAGAGCCACGATGCCGTGTCCGTGCGGGAGGGTGAGGGTGCGGCGGTACGCGCCGTCGCGCCACTCCTCGACGCCGGGGACGGCGGTCGCGGCCAGGTGCCCGAAGAGGTTGCCGGGGGTGAGCGGGGCTCTGTAGGGCAGTCGCAGGGCGATGACTCCGGGAGTGCCGGGGGCGGCCGTACCGCCGCGGGCCGCGCGGGTGCGCAGTTCGCCCGGGGCGAGCGCGAAGACCTCCCGCACGGTGTCGTTGAACGTACGGATCGACGAGAACCCCGCGGCGAACGCCACCTCGGCCATGGGGAGCGCGGTCGTCTCGATGAGCACCCTGGCCGTCTGGGCGCGCTGCGACCGCGCCAGCGCGAGGGGTCCCGCGCCCAGTTCGGCCAGCAGCTGGCGCTCGACCTGGCGGGCGGAGTAGCCGAGGCGGGCGGCGAGCCCCGGCACGCCCTCCCGGTCGACGACGCCGTCCTGGATGAGGCGCATGGCCCGGGCGACCGAGTCGGCGCGGGCGTTCCACTCCGGGGAGCCGGGACTGGTGTCGGGGCGGCACCGCTTGCAGGCACGGAACCCGGCCTGCTGGCAGGCGGCGGCGCTCGGGTAGAAGGTCATGTTCCGGACCTTCGGCGGGACGACAGGGCAGCTGGGACGGCAGTAGATCCGGGTGGTCAGTACGGCGGTGAAGAACCAGCCGTCGAAACGGGCGTCCTTCGACCGGACGGCCCGCACGCAGCGCTCGGTGTCGGTGTGCATGGTCCAAGCATCGGGCACCGGGAGCCCGTCCGGCTGGCGGAAATCCGACATCGAGCTCGGCGGCCCCGCGCTGCTGGCTCGGCCCCGCTCCGCCCTGCCGGGCTCCACCGCTCCACCCTGCCGGGCTCGGCCGTCCGCCCTCACGAACACCGACTCATCGTTCAGGTTCATGAACTGTCATCACGTACAGATGTATTGACGCGCTCACGACACACGCCTACGGTCCAAGAAAGCGCTTGCTCCACACCCAGTGTGGTGTCGGCCGCGCGATCCGTTCAGACACACGAACAGATCGTGCGACCGCACCCGGAGCCGCCGTCCGCAGGAGGGGCCACACCCCCACGCCACCCCCCGCCCGCCCGGCCGCTCCCCCACCGAACCCAGCACGCCCCGTCGAGGAGTTTCCGGTTTCGCCGCTCGACCCCCCACTGGTCAGACGAACACCCCACCCTGGAGACGAACGATGCAGAAGATCAAACCCGTCATCGCATGTGTCGGCCTGCTGGCCGGCTCAGCTCTCGCGCTGTCCGGAACCATGGCGCAGGCCACGCCCGCCCCCGGCGCGGCACCGACCGGCACCACGGCGGTCGGCGCCCCTGCCGCGGTGGCCGCCGACGCGCTGTACGTGGCCCCGGACGGCGGCGACGACGCGGCCGGCACGGAGTCGGACCCGACGACGCTCGCCTCGGCGATCAGCCGCGTCGCGTCCGGCGGAACGATCTACCTGCGCGGCGGGACGTACGCGCACTCCGCGACGGTCACCATCCCGCCGGGCAACGACGGCACCGCGAGCGCCCGTACGACCCTGGCCGCCTACCCCGGCGAGACGCCGGTCCTGAACTTCTCGGCCATGAGCGAGGACCCGGCCAACCGCGGGCTCGCCGTGAACGGCGCCTACTGGCACATCGACGGCATCATCGTCGAGCACGCCGGCGACAACGGCATCTTCGTCGGCGGCAGCAACAACGTCGTCGAGCACGTCGTGACACGCTTCAACCACGACTCGGGCCTCCAGATCTCACGGATCGCGTCCGACACCCCCGACGACGAATGGCCCGCGAACAACCTGATCCTGAGCTCCGAGTCGCACGACAACGCCGACTCCGACGGCGAGGACGCCGACGGCTTCGCCTCGAAGCTCACCTCGGGCCCCGGCAACGTCTTCCGCTACACCGTCTCCCACCACAACATCGATGACGGCTGGGACCTCTACACCAAGAGCGAGACCGGCCCCATCGGCCCGGTGACCATCGAGGACTCCCTCTCCTACGGCAACGGCACGCTCTCCGACGGGACCGTGAACGAGGACGGCGACCGCAACGGCTTCAAGCTCGGCGGCGACGACATCGAGGTCGACCACATCGTCCGGCGCAACATCGCCTACGACAACGGGCACCACGGCTTCACCTACAACAGCAACCCCGGCTCCATGACGGTGTCCGACAACGTCGGCATCGACAACGCCGAGCGCAACTTCTCCTTCGACAAGGGCACTTCGGTGTACCGCGGCAACGTCTCCTGCCGCAAGGACGACGGCTCGAACGACAAGACCGTGGGTGACGCCGACAGTTCCAACCAGTTCTGGACCGGTTCGAACGGGTCCGCGTGCTCCCAGTACTCCGGCGCGATGGACTGGTCCTTCGCCTCGGACGGCAAGCTCGTCGTGACCTTCGGCGGCAACGCCGTGACGCCGTAGCGCCGCGGAACGGTCCCGCGGCGGGCGCGGCACCCGAAGTCCCCTGACGGACGGAGGGACCGCGGCCGGACCGCAGGGACGTCCCGCTGGCAGGGACCGGCGGCCCCCGGGGGCCGCCGGTCCCTGCCGGGCCGGTCACCAGGTCTCGTAGTGATCGGCCAGGCCCTCCGCGGCCTTCTTCCAGAAGTGGGAGCCGTCCAGACCGCCCGGGAGCGCCTCGACGAAGGCGTAGAACTCTTCGAGCGCCGGTCTGAGAACCGCCTCACGCGCGTCCTCGTCCTCGATGCCGTCCAGGGGATCCAGTTCCCTGACGACGGCCGCGAGCAGGGCGACTGCGGCGCCGGCGTGGCCTTCGCTGGTGAACTCATGGGCGGACGCCATACCGGAGGCGTTGTCCCACCCATTGGGGTCGTAGACCGAGATCTCACCGGCCGGCATCTCCATCAGGTGGTACTCGCCCCCGTAGATGCCGATGCAGACGCACGACTCCGGTATCTCGTCACCCTCGTCGTAGTAGCCGGTGAAGATCTCGGCGGGCTCGGCGACCCAGCCGGCCTTGGCCTCGTATCCGGCCTGGTCGATGTCGACGTCGGGGTACAGCGTCCCCGGCAGGCCCGTGCAGGCCTCCACCCACTCCCGGGAGGGGGTGCGCAGCCGGGCGATGACCGCATCGGGGTCACTCAGGATCACAAGGGGCACGGGCGTCTCCATTTCGCTGCCGGACGGGCTCCCGGCACGCGCGTGATCGTATCGCCGGTCCGGGCGTCGTTCCGGGTCTCATGTCCGCTGCTTCCAGGCGCTGTTGACGTCCCTCCCACGGTCGGGCACCACCACCGGACGACGTCCGCCTGCGCCGGGACGGCACGGACAGGGTGAGCCGGGGGAGGGCGGAACGCCGCCCGCGTGTGAGGTTTCGGTCACCTTCACGCAATGAAACATCCCGGAAACGCGATGGCGTCCTCGGTGAAACGCACGCCCGCAACCCTCTTCGGGCCGGACCCCACGCCCCTCCGAGGAGGACCCCCTCTTGACCCCCGCGACCCTGGCCTCGGCGGGCCTGGACACAGGTGACACCGCCTGGCTCCTCGCCGCCACCGCGCTCGTCCTGCTGATGACTCCGGGACTCGCCCTGTTCTACGGCGGCATGGTCCGCACGAAGAGCGTCCTCAACATGCTGATGATGAGCTTCGTGTCGATCGCGCTGGTCACCGTCGTGTGGCTGGTCGCGGGCTATTCGCTGGCGTTCGGTGACGACACCTTCGCCGGGCTCATCGGCGGGCTCGACCATGTGGGCATGGCCGGCATCGGCCCCGACGACCTCACCGGCAGCGTGCCCACCCTGCTGTTCACGACCTTCCAGCTCACCTTCGCGATCCTCACCGCGGCGCTGATCAGCGGCGCGGTCGCGGACCGTATGAAGTTCTCGGCCTGGCTGCTCTTCGTGCCGGTGTGGACCCTGCTCGTATACGTTCCCGTCGCCCACTGGGTCTGGGGTCCCGGCGGCTGGATCAAGGACTCGCTCGGCGCGCTGGACTTCGCCGGGGGCCTGGTCGTGGAGATCGCGTGCGGGGCGTCGGGGCTGGCCCTCGCCCTGGTGCTGGGCCCGCGCATCGGCTTCAAGAAGGACGCGATGCGTCCGCACAACCTGCCCATGGTGATGCTCGGCGCCGGACTGCTCTGGTTCGGCTGGCTCGGCTTCAACGGCGGCTCGGCGCTCGGTGCCAACGGCCTGGCCGCCGCCTCGGTCCTCAACACCCTCGTCGCCGGATGCACCGGGCTGCTCGGCTGGCTCTTCGTCGAGCAGCGGCGCGACGGTCACCCGACCACCTTCGGCGCGGCGTCCGGTGTGGTGGCGGGCCTGGTGGCCATCACACCCGCGTGCGGGACGGTCGGCGTCCTGGGCGCGGCGGTCGTCGGCCTCGCGGCCGGCGTCGTCTGCTCGTACGCGGTCGCGTGGAAGTTCAGGTTCGACTACGACGACTCGCTGGACGTCGTCGGTGTGCACTTCATCGGGGGCGTGGTCGGCACCCTGCTGATCGGGCTGTTCGCGACGGCCACGATGACCGGCGGCCCGGAGGGTCTCCTCCTCGGCGGCGGAACGGGCCAGCTCCTGCGCCAGGGCGTCGCCGTGCTCGCGGTGGCCGCGTACACCTTCCTCGTGACGTACGGCATCGGCAAGGCGATCGACCGCCTGATCGGGGCGCGCGCCTCCGAGGACCAGGAGCTCACGGGCCTCGACCAGACGGTGCACGCGGAGAGCGCCTACGATCACGGCGGCCTCACTCACGCCACCGCGCAGAGCCCGGGCCACATCGCAGCCCACTCCCAGGACAGGAGCACCGCCCCATGAAGCTCATCACCGCCGTCGTGAAGCCCCACCGCCTCGACGAGGTGAAGACCGCGCTGCAGGACCTCGGTGTGAACGGGCTGACGGTCACCGAGGCCAGCGGATACGGGCGCCAGCACGGCCACACCGAGGTCTACCGGGGCGCGGAGTACCGGGTGGACCTGGTGCCCAAGATCCGCATAGAGGTGCTCGTCGAGGACGCGGACGCCGAGCCGGTGATGGAAGCGGTGGTCCGCGCGGCCCGCACCGGCAAGATCGGCGACGGCAAGGTCTGGGCGATGCCCGTGGAGACGGCCGTACGGGTCCGCACGGGCGAGCGGGGTCCCGAGGCCCTCTAGGGTCTCTCGCATGACGACTGCCACGGCCGGAACGGTCGATGACGTGACCGCCGGGAGCCTGTTGCGGGGCTGGCGCAAGCTGCGGGGCATCACCCAGCTCGAACTGGCCCTCAGAGCCGACAGTTCCGCACGCCACATCAGCTTCATCGAGACCGGGCGGTCCACGCCGAGCCGGGCCATGGTGCTGCATCTCGCGGAGCACCTCGACGTTCCCGTACGGGAGCGCAACGCGCTGCTCGTGGCGGCGGGTTATGCCCCCTCGTATCCGGAGACAGCGCTGACCGCCCCGGTGATGACGACGCTGCGGGCCGGACTGGATCAGCTGCTGACCGCCTACGAGCCGTACCCCGCCCTGGTGATGGACGGGATGTACGACGTGGTGGCCGCGAACAAGGGCGTGGGGCTGCTGCTGGAAGGGGTGGCCGATCACCTGCTGCGGCCGCCCATGAACGCCATGCGTCTGACGCTGCATCCGCAGGGCCTGGCCCCGAGGATCCGCAACCTGGGTGAATGGCGCGGCCACCTCCTGGAACGGATGGAGCGGCAGGCCGCGCTGCGTTCCTCGGAAGCGCTACGCGGCCTCCACGACGAGGTGGCCGCCTATCCGGCTCCGGCGGGCGGCACGTCCGCCGGCCAGGACGTGCCCACGGACGGGCGGGGCCCGGCGGCCCACCCGTACGCACTGCCGTTCCGGATCGAGGCGGGCGGCCGGGTGCTGTCCTTCATCTCGACGGCGACGACCTTCAACACACCGATGGATGTGACCGTGGCCGAGTTGGCCGTCGAGGCCTTCCTGCCGGCGGACGCGGAGACCACCGCCGCCCTTCAGGAGGCCGGCTGAGGCAGCGGTCACGCACCCGGCGGCGTTCCAAGCGGTGAAGTAGCGCTCGACGGCGTCCTGGTGCGTGGTCACAGCGGTGTCCCTTCGTCTCTGCGGGTGCGCCGGACGGCGTGCCCGCGGGAGCGGCCGCGCTTCCCGCCTCACCGGTGGGAAGCCTGGCCGGGCGGCGGCTCACCGTCGGTGTGCCGCCCTCCCCTGTGCTCCGCAGCCTGTCGCAGTCCTCGCGGAGGGTCGATTACCGCTGAGGTAACCGCGGGGCGGCGCCGGGCCGCCGGGGCCGTCAGGCGTTCGTGTCGAGGTCCAGGGCGTACAGGCGGGGGAGGTTGACCACGATCGCCTCCTGGGTGCTGCGGGCGATCACCACCACGGCTTCCTCGGTGGGGTCCGGGTTCTCCTCGCGGTGCGGGACGAACGGCGGGACGAAGATGTAGTCGCCCGGCGAGGTGCGCAGCCGGATCTCCTCCGGCTCCCCCTCACCCGAGTCGTCCAGGAAGACGAACTCCGGGTGCCCGCTGACCACATGGATGGCGGTCTCCGACTCGCCGTGGTGGTGGTCGGACGAGGCGGTCGCCGGGGCCACGTGGGTCTGGCCCATCCACAGCTTCTCGGAACCGACGGTCCTGCCGCTGATGGCGCTGAACCTGCGCATGCCGCCGGTCTGCGCCGTGTCCCCGTCGAGACCGTCCGCCCTGATGTGGTGCAGGCGGGTGCGCAGGGGTGTGGTGGCGCTGCCCTGGGCTTCGTGGAGATGAGGGTGGAACCCCTCACCGGGAGTCGTCAACGGCTTGCTCATGACGGGGACGCTAGGACTCCCCCGAAAAGGATGTCAAGAGGTGTCCTTTGCCCTTCACCTGTGGCAATGTTCCCGCAATATATGAACGGAACGAGCGAATTCTTCGCCTGGAACCCGTCGCCGGGCATGATGTGGGGATGCATATCTCCGCGAAGGCGGACTACGCCACGCGCGCCCTTCTCGAGCTCGCGAGTGATCCCGGCCGTCCGCTCTCCTGTGAAGCCATCGCCTCCTCACAACACATTCCGTTCAGGTTCCTGAAGTCCGTCGTGGGCGAGTTGCGCAAGGCGGGCCTCGTCCGGAGCCAGCGCGGCTGCGAAGGCGGTTACTGGCTCGGCAGACCCGCCGAGGACATCGCCCTGCTGGACGTCCTGCGCGCCGTGGACGGTGAACTGATCACCCTGCGGGGCGAGTCGCTGGACGGGCTCGACTACCCCGGTCCCGCCGTGGGACTGCCCGGCGTGTGGCGGCGGGTCGAGTCGGACGCCGCCGCCGTGCTCGGCGGACTGAGCCTGGCCGCGCTGCTGCCCTCGGAAGCGCGCGAGCGGCCGTCCGCGATCGGAGCCGCGTGACCGGCGGGCGGGACGCGTCACCGCTGGAGGTCGTGGAGTACACCGACCCGATGTGCCCCTGGGCCTGGGGTTCCGAGCCGGTCTTCCGCAGGCTGCGGACGGCACTTGCGGGCACGGTCCGCTGGCGTCGGGCGTACGCCGTCCTGTTCGACGACGAGGTGGACGACCCGGCACCCGACCCGGTCGCCGAGACCGCCTGGTACGCGGGGTACGTCGAGCAGATCTGCTCGCACACCGGCGCCCCCCGCGCGGCCGTGCTGCGCCGGGTGGCGGCGAGTTCCTGGCCGTCGTCGCTCGTCGCCGTGGCCGCGGAGCTCCAGGGCGCCGACGTGGCCGAGCGGGTGCTGCGCCGGCTGCGGGAGACCGTCTTCGTGCTGGGCGAACCGGCGGACACCCTCGATTCCGCCGTGGCCGCCGCGCAGGGCATCCCGGGGCTGGACAGCGACCGGCTGAGGTCCGACGCGGCCCGTGACGGGGTACGCGAGCGGGTACGGGCCGACCGTGCGGAAGCTCGGCGGCCGGTGCCCGAAGTCCGGTCCGTACAGAGCGGATCGCCGCATCCGGGTGCGGCGAAGGAGACCTCCGACGGCGGCTTCCGCTACGCGCTGCCGACGCTCCTGGTGCGCGCCCCGTCGGGCCACCGCGCCGTCCCCGGCTGGCGGCCGTACGCGGCGTACGCGGCGGCCTTCGAGGAGCTCCGCCCCGGCCTGCTCGCACCGTCCGCCCCGCTCTCCCCCGCCGAGGCGCTGGAGCGCCACCGGAGCCTGACGGAGCCCGAGCGGGAGCTGCTCGCGGAGGGGCCCTGGCCGCCAACCGGGGCGGTCGCGGTGCGGACCGCGAACGGCCCTGCCTGGCTGCATCCTGACGAAGCGTCAGTTCATCCGGCTGCCGCACCCCGGCCTTCCGCAGGGCCCTGAGCTGCGGTTGAGTGTCGTCCCGCTGAATGAGACACCAAAGGGTGTCCATTGACAGGGGCGTTCGGCTGCCGCCAGGATGAGCCCATGCTCACGACGCACCCCGGTGTGGTGTGCCGCTACGTGGACCTGCGGCGCACCTCCAGCGCACTCTGTCGCTGACCGCCCAGCACCTTCGTTCCACAGGCGCCGCCTGACCTCCGTCGGCGGCACCGGCTCCTCGCCGGCCACGCCGATCCACTGATCCGCGTCTGTGCTCCCGCGTCGGCTCTCCGCATTCCGTCGCGCCTCTTCGTCGTCACCCGTACCGGGCAGTCGAGTTCCTCGACGCCCTGCCCCGGGCCCACCCGTGCCACCTGCGCCGTCGCCTCGATGACGCATGTCCGCACACACGACGACGGATCCGTGCGAGTGCCGCCCCTTCACGCTTCCCCGCCTCCTCCTGCCCTTTTCCAGGTCGGGACCCATCAGAGAGAACGAGATGTCCGCACGACTCACGATCCGCCGCCGACCGGACGCCCGGTCGGTCCGACAGGCGGGCGGCCTGAGGGTCGCAGCCCTCGGAACCGCTGCCATCGCCCTGCTCGTCCCGGCTCTGAGCGCTTGCGGCGGCAGTGCCTCGTCGTCGGCCGGCAACGCCACCCTCAAGTGGGCGTCCTCCTCCTTCCCCAGCCACTGGGACCCTGTGGTCTCGGGCAGTGGCGCGCAGTTCCGCGCACTCGCCCTCGTCTACGCGTCGCTGACGCGGACCGACGAGGACGGGAAGGCCGTCCCCGACCTCGCGGAGAGCTGGGAGTACAACGACAAGGGCGACCAGATCACCTTCCACGTCCGCCCCGGCCTGAAGTTCAGTGACGGTGAGCCGGTCGACGCGGCTGCTGTGAAGGCAGCCATCGAGCGGGCCAAGGAGCAGAAGAACTCGGCGCTCTTCGGCGACCTGACGTCGATCGGTTCGGTGAAGGCCGACGGGCTCGACGCGACACTGAACCTCACTCAGGTCGACTACCAGATACCCCAGTTGCTCGGCGAACGCGTGCTGCAGATCGCCAGCCCGAAGGCCGCGGCGAACCCGGCGAAGCTGGACCAGGGCCCGATCGGCGCGGGACCGTTCGTCGTGGACCAGCTGATCCCCGGCACCAAGGCGGTCCTGCGCAAGAATCCGGACTACTGGGACGCGGAGAACATCCACATCGACGACGTCGAGCTGGTCTCCGCCCCGGACGCCTCGACCGTCGTCTCCGGCCTCCAGACCGGTGTCTACAACTTCGCCGACATCGCCCCCAGCCAGGCCGACGCCGCCGACAAGGCGGGCCTGGACGTCTTCTCCCAGCCCGGCTTCAACGCCTCCAACATCAGCCTGAACGTCAACAAGGCGCCGTTCGACGACGACAGGGTCGTGGACGCCTTCCGCCACGCGATCAACCGCGACGAGTTCGTCGAGAAGCTGACCTTCGGCCACGGCGAGACGACCGACCAGCCGTTCCCCAAGGGCTATGTGGCCTACGACCCGGAGTCGGAGAACGCCTACCCCTACGACCCGGCGAAGGCGAAGAAGCTGCTCGCCGAGGCGGGGTACAAGGCGGGCGGCCTCAAGCTCAACCTGGTCGTCCCGGCGGAGGACCCGCAGGCCGAGATCGTCCAGTCGCAGCTGGCCGCCGTGGGCGTGAAGGTCACCATCAAGATCGACAAGAACTGGGCTACCCCGTTCTTCGCCAAGGATCTGGCCTTCTCCCTGTACGCGACCACGGGCCGCGACTCGGCCGTGCAGACGCTCACCGCCCACTTCGGCCCCGACGGGCCGCTGAACCTGAGCACTCCGTACGAGCCCGAGGGCTTCGAGGAGGCCGTCGCCAAGGTCCGCCGGACACCGCTGGACTCGCCCGACTACACCGAGGTCCTCCAGTCGGCGACGCGCGCGGGCCTCGCCAGCAAGGCGCTCATCTTCACCTTCTCGTCGCCCAACCTCTTCGCCAAGAGCCCGTCCGTCTCCGATCTGCCGAAAAACCCCGCGCACATCGACTGGACCGGCGTGAAGATCACCAACGGTTCCTGACCAACCGTCCATCCACTGCAGAGAGGAGGCAGCCCCATGACGACGACCACTCCGGAGGTCACTTCCGAGCGCCGCCGCCGGCTCGCCACCGCCAGGGCGCGGCACGCCGCGGGGCGGGTGGCCGCCGCCCTCGGCCGGTCGGTCGCGATCTTCGTACCGGTGTTCCTGGTGGCGACGTTCGTGACGTTCGCGCTGCGGTCCATGAGCGGGCTCAGCCCGGCCCGTATCCAGCTGGGTGAGGAGGCGACCCCCGAGGCGATCCAGCGCGTCGAGGCCGAGTGGGGTCTCGACCAGCCCTTCCTCACCCAGTACTGGAACTGGTTCACCGATGTCCTGCACGGGCAGCTGGGCACGAGCTGGGTCAACGGGGCCGACATCTCCACGCTGATCGGCCTGGGGCTGGGCGTGAGCCTCTCGGTCGCGACCTTCGCGCTGGTCATCGGCGTGGTCGTCGGTTTCGTCCTGGGCACGGTGGCCGCGCTGCGGCGGACCACCCTGCTCGACCGTGCGATCACGGGGTTCGTCACCGTGATCTCGGTGATGCCGGCCTTCGTCGTCGGCATCGTGCTGGTCGCGGTCCTCGCGGTCGGGCTCGGGCTGTTCCCCTCGGCCGGATACATCCCGGCCGAGCAGGGCTTCGGCCCGTGGATCGCCCACATCACGCTCCCCGCCCTGGCGTTGAGCTTCGACGTCATCGCCGACGTCGCCCGGCAACTGCGCTCCAGTCTCGTCGCGGCGTACGGCGAGAACTATGTGACGGGCGCGGTGGTACGGGGCCTGAGCCCTCGGCGGATCTTCTTCGCCCATGTGCTGCGCAACGGTCTGGGCCCCGCGCTCGCCACGATCGGGCAGAAGTTCCCCGCGCTGGTCGGTGCCTCCGTGGTCACCGAGTGGATCTTCGGCCTCCAGGGCTTCGGCCGGTTCGCCAACGACTCGGCCCAGGCCGGTGACGTGCCCGCGGTGCAGGGCGTGCTCGTGGTGTCGATCGTGCTGGTCGTCTCCTTCAACCTGATCATCAATCTGGTGCTGGCCCGTGTGATGCCGGCATCCCAGCGGGGGGTCTGACGATGGTGCGCCGCGTCCTCTCACTCACGTCCGGCCGGTTCGCCGTGGCCGTCCTCGTGCTGATCGCCCTCCTCGCGGTGTGCGGTCCCTGGCTCGCCCCGCAGGACCCCCTGGCGACCAGCGACAACACCCTCGCCTCGGCGTCCGGCGCCCACTGGCTGGGGACGGACTACCTGGGCCGTGATGTGTTCAGCCGCCTGCTGGACGGCTCACGCATCAGCGTGCTCGGTTCGCTGGAGGTCGCGCTGATGGCCCTGGTCGTCGGCGCGGTACCCGGAATCCTGTCGGTCTACTCCGGCCGGGTCTTCGAGTGGCTGACCCTCCGTCTGGCCGACACCCTGGTCGCCCTGCCGTTCCTGCTGTTCGCCATCGCCGTGATCGCCCTGCTGGGCAACGGGATCACCCAGGCCATGCTCGTCACCGGCGCTCTGGTCTCCCCGCTCTTCTACCGGGTCGCCCGTGCCGCCACCCTGGCGGTGGCCCGCTCGCCGTACGTGGAGGCCGCGATCGTCTCGGGCGCCTCCGTCGGCTGGATCGTCCGCCGCCACGTCTGGGTCAAGGTGCTCCCGCCGATCGCGGTGGCGCTCGCGCAGACCATCGGCGTCGGTTTCGTCATCGTCTCCAGCCTGACCTTCCTCGGCATCGGCGTACAGCCTCCCGCTCCCACCTGGGGTGGTCTGCTCGCCTCCGACCTGGGCTATCTCAGCCACCAGCCGTGGGCCCCGGTGGCACCCGCCCTGCTGATCATGGTCACGGTCTGGGCCTGCAACCTGCTCGCCGACGCCATCCGCGACGTCTCCGGCGAGGCGGGCCGCGCACTGGTCAACAACCGCAAGGCCAAGGCCCGCCGTCCCGGCGCTTCCGCCTCCGCTTCCGTCTCCGTGGGAGGTTCCCGATGAGGACCCTGTCCCAGAACACCGTTCCCGAGAGCGCCCGGGAGTCCGTGACAGCGGACCCGTCGGCCCCCTCCGGCCCGTCGGCCGCAACGGCTCCGCCGGTGGTCGCCGTCCGCGACGTGCGCATCAGCGACCGTGTCACCGACCGTGAGATCGTCCACGGGGTGGGCTTCGAGCTCACCCCCGGGAAGTCGGTCGGCATCGTCGGCGAGTCCGGCAGCGGCAAGACGCTCACCTGCCGTGCCGTGCTCGGCATCCTGCCCCCGCACTTCGAGGTGTCCGGCGGGTCGGTCGAGATCGACGGCACCGACATCTCGACCCTGACACCCCGGCAGTGGACGGACCTGCGCGGGACCACGGTCGGCGCGGTCTTCCAGGACCCGGCGTCCTATCTGAACCCGTCGATCCGCGTGGGCGCCCAGATTGCCGAGGTCATCCGGGTCAAGAAGGGCGTCAAGCGGCGTGAGGCGCGCAGGCAGTCACTCGAACTCCTGCGGGCCGTGCGCCTGCGGGACCCTGAGCTGGTCCACAGCCAGTACACCTACGAGCTCTCGGGCGGCATGCTCCAGCGCGTCCTGATCGCGGCGGCCATCGCCGTCGAGCCGCGTGCCCTCATCGCGGACGAGGCCACCACGGCACTCGACGTGACGGTCCAGGCCGAGATCCTCGACCTGCTGGCCGAACTCCGTGAGCGCACCGGGCTGGCCCTGGTGGTCGTCTCCCACGACCTGGCCGTCGTCGCCCAGTTGTGCGACGAGGTGCTGGTGATGCGGCAGGGCGAGGTGGTCGAGCAGGGCCCGACGCGCTCCGTGCTGCACGACCCGCAGCACGAGTACACCCGGCTCCTCATGGCCGAGCACGAGCAGTACGGCCTCGACAAGTTCCTCACCCCGAAGGAGGCGTCATGACCCTCACGTCACCGGAGAGCCGGACAGCGGGCGCGGAGACGGAGGGTCCCGCAGCCGTCCTGGACGTCAGGGACCTGGAGGTCCGCTACGGCAGGGGGCGCCGGGCCAGGCGCGCCCTGCACGGGGTCTCGCTGAGCGTCGCCCCCGGGGAGACCGTGGGCGTCATCGGCGAGACGGGCTCGGGGAAGTCCACGCTCGCCCGCGCCGTGCTCGGTCTGGTCCGCGCCTCGGCCGGCTCGATCCTCGTCGGCGGCGAGGAGGTGACCGGATTCGGAAACCGCCAGTGGCGCTCGCTGCGCCGGCGGGGCGTCGTGCAGTACGTCTTCCAGGACCCGCTGCGCAGTCTCGACCCGGACCTCACCGTCGAGGAGTCGCTGACGGAGCCGCTGCTCATCCAGGGGGTTCCGCGCAAGGAGGCGGCGGAGAGGGCCCGTGCCTTCCTCGACCGGGTCCATCTGACCGCCGAACTGCTCCAGCGGCTGCCGGGCGAGCTCTCCGGCGGCCAGCGCCAGCGGGTCGCCGTGGCCCGCGCCCTGGTCACCGAGCCCGCCCTGGTCATTCTCGACGAGCCCGTCAGCGCGCTGGACTCCGCCAACCGCGTCCAGGTGCTGGAGATCCTCAAGGAGCTCCGTGCCGCCGGGACCTCCCTGGTCTTCATCTCCCACGACCTGGGCTCCATCGCGGGGACCGCCGACCGCATCGCCGTGCTCTACAGGGGAGAGCTCGTCGAGACCGGGGCCGCCCGCGACGTCATCAACCACCCGCGCCACGTGTACACGCGGCTGCTCGTCGGCTCCGCGCCCACGCTGCACACGCGGACCGCCGACCGGGCCGAGCGCGAGGCCCTGCGCGCACAGCTCAGCGGCTGACCACCGAGCGCCCGTATCCCGTCCCGCCGGCATCGGCGGACCACCGGGTACCCCGCATCCCGTCCCGCCGTCGTCCGCGGCCGGCCCCCTTCACATCGCACGTACCACTGAGAGGAACACCCATGTCCCGCAGGCTCCACCTCGCACTGCACCCCTACGGCGTCGGCGGCCCCGGCCAGCACGGCCTGTGGAAGGACCCGGCCGTCGCGAAGAACGCCAGCATCGACATCAACTACTACATCCAGCAGGCGCAGGCGGCCGAACACGCGCTCTTCGACGCGCTGTTCGTGGTGGACAGCCAGTTCATCAACTCCACCTACCCGTCGCACTACCTGAACCGGCTGGAGCCGCTCACGCTGCTGTCCGCGGTCGCCACCCACACCAAGCACCTCGGTCTGGTCGGCACGGCGAGCTCGACGTACAACTCCCCGTTCAACCTGGCCCGTCGCTTCGCCTCGCTCGACCACATCAGCTCCGGACGCGCCGGCTGGAACGTGGTGACGAGCTTCGACACCGGCACCTCCAGGAACTACGGGCTGGACGAGCACCTGGACTACGCCACGCGCTACGGCCGCGCGCTGGAATTCGTACAGGTCGCGCGCGGCCTGTGGGACTCCTACGAGGACGACGCCTTCCCCGCGGACGTGGAGCGCGGCATCTTCCTCGACCCTTCCAGGCTGCACGCGCTGGACCACGAGGGCGAGCACTTCAAGGTCGCCGGTCCGCTCAACCTCTCCCGCTCGCCGCAGGGCCAGCCGGTGATCTTCCAGGCGGGCGTCTCCCCCGAGGGCCGCGACCTCGCCGCACGCGTCGCCGAGGGCATCTACGCACCGGGCGGCACGCTGGAGCAGGCGCGGGAGTACTACGCCGACATCAAGAAGCGCACGGCCGCCTACGGGCGTGACCCCGAGCACATCAAGGTCTTCATCCACGGCGGTCCGATCGTCGGCGCGACCGACGAGGAGGCCAGGCGCCGGGAGCGGGACATCTTCGAGGAGGACAACGACTTCGCGAGCAACCTCGCGCTGCTGGGCCGGTCCTTCGGCGCGTACGACTTCAGCGTGCACGACCTGGACGCGCCGTTCCCGGACGTCGCGCACCTCGCGGAGAAGGGCGGCCGGACGGGGGCCGCGAAGATCATCGAGCGGGCGAAGGCCGAGAAGCTGACGCTGCGCCAGGTCGCGGACTCGGTCAACGCCTTCCGCGCCTCGCCGTTCGTCGGGGCTCCCGAGACCGTCGCGGACACCATCGAGCAGTGGTTCGACGCCGGCACCCTGGACGGCATCAACCTGGCCTTCCGCAACAACGACGACCTGAACCGCTTCGTGGACGGCGTGGTGCCGCTCCTGCAGAAGCGCGGCCTGTTCCGGACCGAGTACGAGGCCGACACCCTGCGCGGCAACCTCGGCCTGCCCGTCCCCGGCAACCGCCACACCGTCGAGCGCGAGCGCGCGAACGGCTGAGGTGCGTTCCGCGCACCCCCTCCCCCGGCCCGCCGGCCGGAGACCCACGCACTCACCACCCGCCACGCCCCTTCGCAGGAGTATGAAATGACCGAGTACACCGACTACTTCGGCCCCGACGGCCTCCGCACCCGCGGCACCGTCGTCGTCGTGCCCGGCCGGGGCGAGACCCGGGCGACCTACGCCCGGCTGGGCAGGCGGCTGGCAGCCGACGCCTACCGCGTCCGTGTCGTCGACGCCCCCGGCATCGACCCGGCGGACCCGGCCGGATCACTGACCCGCCTCGCCGGCGTCCTCGCCGCAGCCGCCGAGGACTCGGCCCCGGGCGTCGACGGTGCCGTCCGCCCGCTCGTGCTGGTGGGTGCGGACACCGGAGCCGTCGCCGTCGCCGCGCTCCTCGGCCGGGGCGACGCCTCCGCCGCGGGACGCCCGGACGCCGTCGTCCTCGCGGGCATTCCGGGCCGCGCCGCCACCGCCGTCGGCGGCTGGGACGAGGAGCTCGACGTGCGTACCGCCTGCCCCGCCCACCGGGGCACGCTCACCGAGGACACCGGGATACGGCGCGGCGCGCTCGACGACGCCGTGCCGCAGGAGCTGCTCACCGCGGCGTACGAAGGTGAACTCGGCGTCCCCGCGCTGCTCCTCGTCGGTGACGCCGATCCGCTCGCGGACCGCGAGGCGCTCGTCCGTACGGCGAAGTCCCTGGGACGCGCCCGCCTTTCGGTCGTCCGCGACGCGCACCACGACGTGCTGAACGACATGCAGCACCGCTCCGTGGCCGCGGAGGTCGTCAGCTTCCTGGAGACGCTGCGCAACGAGCTGGTGCCGGTGGTCACGGTCGATTCGAGCGCGTGGTGAGCCCCGGCGCGCCCGGCCCCGTGCCCCGCCGCCGGCCGTTCTGACCGGCGAGAACCGAAGAGTCCCCGGGATCGAAGAGATCCACGAGATCCGAAAAGCCCCGAAGAGAAAGGCCCGTCCTCATGGCAACCATCCTGTCCGTCTCCGGAAGCCCCTCCGCCACGTCACGAACCGCGCGGCTCCTGCGCCACCTGGACGACCGGCTCCGGGAGCAGGGCCACGACGTGACGCCGCTGGATGTGCGCACGCTGCCCGCCGAGGCGCTGCTCGGCGCCGACTTCGGGCACCCGGCGGTCGTCGGCGCCACGGCGCTGTTCGAGGAGGCGGACGGGGTGGTCATCGGCACCCCCGTCTACAAGGCCGCCTACTCGGGGCTGCTGAAGTCGCTGCTCGACCTTCTCCCGCAGTACGCGCTGACCGGCAAGACCGTGCTGCCGCTGGCCACCGGCGGCAGCACGGCCCATGTGCTGGCCATCGACTACGCGCTCCGGCCGGTGCTCAGCTCGATGGGCGCGGCGCACATCGTCCCCGGCTGGTTCACGCTGGACAAGGACATCACCGCGGGCGTGGACGGCACGCTGAGCATCGCCCCCGGTACGGCCGAAGCGCTGGCGCAGGTCACGGACACCTTCTCGCGTGTGCTGGGCGGGCGCACGGCGGTGCTGGCACCCACGGGCTGAGGCCGTCGGCGGTGCCAACGGACCGGGCCGGCCGGACGTGCCGGTGCCCACGGACCGAGGCCGGTGCGGTGCCCGCGCCCCCTGCCGGCGCCGTTCACGCGGCCCGGAGGCGCCGCCACACCGCCTTCGCCGCGTGGTGGCCCGACATGCCGTGCACCCCGGGGCCGGGCGGGGTGGCCGACGAGCAGAGGAAGACGGCGGGGTGGGCGGTGGCGTACGGCACCCGGGCGAGCTTGGGCCGGATCACCGTCTGCAGCCCGGCGAACGCGCCGGTCGCGATGTCGCCGCCGACGTAGTTGGCGTTGCGAACGGCGAGCCGGGGCGGCCCGGCGACCGCGCGGGCCAGGACCAGATCGCGGAACCCCGGTGCGAACCGCTCCAGTTGACGTTCGATGACCTCGGTGGCGTCGCCCTCCCAGCCGGCCGGGACATGCCCGTACGCCCAGAAGACATGGCGGCCCTCGGGCGCCCGGGTCGGGTCGACGAGGCTGGGCTGCGCGGTGATGAGGAAGGGGACGCTCGGGTCGCGGCCCGACACGGCGGCACGCAGGGCCGCGTCGATCTCACCGGCCGTCGGGCCGACATGGACCGTGCCGGCCCGCCGGGCCTCCTCCGCCGTCCAGGGCACGGGGCCCGACAGCGCGTAGTCGATCTTGAAGCAGGAGGCGCCGTACCGGTAGTGGTCGTAGGCGCCGCCGAGCCCGGCGATCCGGGCGAGCGCGGTGGGTGAGGTGTCGAAGACGTACGCGCGTGCGGGCGGGAGTTCGTCGAGGCGCTTGACCTCCGTGCCGGTGCGGATCGCGCCGCCGTGTTCCCGCAGAAGGGAGGCGAGGGCGTCGGAGATGGCCTGCGAGCCGCCGCGCGGCACCGGCCAGCCGTTCTCGTGGGCGGCCAGCGCGAAGAGCAGCGCGACGCCCGCGGTGGCGAGGCTTCCCGCGGGTGCGATGGCATGCCCGGCGAGACCCGCGATCAGCGCACGCGCCTTCTCGCCCCGGAAGCGCCGGGAGAGCAGCGCGGCCGGCTGGAGCGCGTCGAGCCCGAAGCGCGCCCAGCGGTACGGATCGCGGGGCAGCCCGTCCCACGGGGTGCGCAGGAAGTCCTGGGCGAGGGTGTCCCAGTGGCCGAGGAAGGGGGCGACGAGTCTGCGGTAGGCGCCGGCGTCCGCCGGTCCGAGCGACATCGCGCTCTCCCCGACGGAACCGGTGAGCACCGCGGCGGAGCCGTCCGGGAAGGGGTGGGCGAGCGAGAGGGGCGCCTGGAGCCATTCGAGGCCGTGCCGGGCCAGGGGCATCGCTTTGAAGGCCGGCGAGCCTATGCCCAGCGGGTGCACGGCGGAACACGGGTCATGGCGGAACCCGGGCAGCGTCAGCTCCTCCGTGCGCGCGCCGCCTCCGACGGTGTCCGCTGCCTCGAACACCTCGACGGCGAAGCCGCGACGGGCCAGCTCGACCGCGGCCGTCAGCCCGTTGGGGCCCGCCCCCACGACGACGGCATCAAGCATCGATGACACCTGCGGACTCCTTTGTCTGCGAACGGCCGGATCACCAGGATATTCCGGTGCACCGACAGCGGACCCCCGGGTGGCCTCCCGTCCGGTGGACGACCCGGCGAACGACACGACCGGCGACCGGGGCGCGCAGGGGCGCGCGCTCCCCCACCGTGCTCAGTCCTGCCCGCCGGCCCGCAGCGCCTGGAGGATCCGCTCCGCCGTAGCCCCGTCCCTGGCCGCGGTGAACGGCAGGTCGTTGCCGCCGGTGACGCGGAAGGGGACGCCGGCGAGCGTCGACTGGGCGCCGCCGGCCTCGGTGACGAGGAGCAGCCCCGCCGCGTGGTCCCAAGGGAACTCCCAGTTGAAAGCGACGGCGTCCTGCGCGCCGCAGGCGACGGCGAGGTACTCCAGGCCCGCCGATCCGCAGGAGCGGGCGTCGATGCCCTCGGTGTTCAGGCCGAGCAGGGCGCGCTTCTGGGCGTCGGAGGTGTAGTCGGGGTGGGACATGGCCACCTTGAGCACGGCGCCGGGAGCGGGCGAACCGCTGTGCAGCGCGGTGCCGTTGAGTGTGGCGCCCCGGCCCTTGACCGCGAAGGCGAACTCGTCGAGCACGGGGGCGTACGTCCATGAGGCGTACACCTCGCCGTGGAGCGCGAGCGCCACCAGGGTGCAGAAGCCGGGTTCGCCGTGGACGAACTGGCGGGTGCCGTCGACCGGGTCGACGATCCATACGGGCGCCTCGCCGCCGAGCGCGTCGAGGACCGAGGGGTCGGCGTGGACGGCCTCCTCGCCGACGACGACCGATCCGGGCAGGAGCCGCGTCAGGGACGCGGCGAGGTGCTCCTCGGCGAGCCGGTCGGCGGCGGTGACGAGGTCGTGCGGGCCGCTCTTCTCGACGATCTCGTGCGCGGCCAGCTGCCGGTAGCGCGGCAGGATCTCGGCGGCGGCCGCCGCGCGGACGGCCGCCTCCACCCGCGTCAGCTGCCCGGCGTCCCCGGCGGTCCCGTACAGGAAGTCATCGATCATGACTCCAGCTAAGCACGGCCCGCCGGGAACGCTCCGGGCAGGCGGTCAGCGGCCCACCGCGTATCCCTGCATTCCGCGCGGGTTCGCCGCGGCCGACAGGACGCCGGTCTCCGGGTCCCTGGCGACCGCGCACATCCGGCCCTCGGACCAGGGTTCACCGACCGTGACGTCATGGCCCCGGCGGCGCAGCTCCTCCACGACGCCGGCGTCCATGTGCTCCTCGACGGTGACGCTGCCCGGGCGCATCCCGCGCGGGAAGAAGGAGCCGGGGAAGCTGTCGTTGTGCCAGTTCGGGGCGTCGATGGCGCCCTGGAGGTCGAGGCCGCCGCGCACCCTCCCGCGCAGTGCCACGGCGAGGAAGAAGTGCAGCTGCCACTGGTCCTGCTGGTCACCGCCCGGTGTGCCGAAGGCCATGACGGGCACCCCGTCGCGCAGGGCGAGGGACGGGGTGAGCGTGGTGCGCGGCCGGCGGCCCGGGGTCAGTGTGTTCGGCAGGCCCTCGTCGAGCCAGGCCATCTGCAGCCGGGTGCCGAGCGGGAAGCCCAGCTCGGGCACGACCGGGTTGGACTGGAGCCAGCCGCCGCTGGGCGTGGCGGCGATCATGTTGCCCCAGCGGTCCACGATGTCGAGGTGGCAGGTGTCGCCGCGGGTCGCGCCGTCCTTGGCGACGGTCGGCTCGCCCGCCCCCGCGGCCGGTATGCCCATGGCGTCGAACCCGGCCTCACCGGCCGCGACGGCGTGGGCGTGCGCGCTGAGGAGCGGGGTGCGGCCGTCGGGGCTGCCGGGGCGCAGCTCCAGGGAGGCGGTGTCCTCGACCAGGGCGCGGCGCTCGTCGTTGTACGGGGCGGAGAGCAGGGTGGCGAGGGGGACGCCGGCGGCGTCGCCGTACCAGGCCTCGCGGTCGGCCATCGCGAGCTTGCAGCCCTCGATCAGCAGGTGGACGTAGTCGGCCGAACCGTACGCCGGGAGCTCGGCGGGGAGGAGGGCGAGCTGCTGGAGGAAGGCGGGGCCCTGGCTCCAGCCGGCCGCCTTGGCGAGCGTCCAGCCGTTCCACTCGTAGGTGGCGGGCGCCTCGTAGGAAGCGGACCAGTCCGCGAGGTCGGCGGCGGTGAGGGTGCCGGTGTGACGGGTCCCGCTGGTGTCCATGGTGGGGACGGCGGCCTGGCGGACCAGTGCCTCGGCGATGAAGCCGGTGCGCCAGATCGCGCGGGCGGCGTCGATCTGCGCGGTACGGTCCTCGCCGCCCGCCTCCTCGGCCTCGGCGGTCAGGCGGCGCCAGGTGGCGGCGAGGGCCGGGTTGCGGAACAGCGTGCCGGGCTCGGGGGACTTCCCGCCGGGCAGATAGACCTCGGCGCTGGTGGGCCACTCGGTCTCGAAGAGCTCGCGGACGGTTTCCACGGTCTCGCCGACCCGCTCGACGGGGGCGTGGCCGTCCTCTGCGTAGCCGATGGCGTACCTGAGGACCTCGGCGAGGGTCTTGGTCCCGTGGTCGCGCAGCAGCATCATCCAGGCGTCGAAGGCACCGGGCACGGCGGCGGCGAGCGGTCCGGTGCCGGGGACCAGGTCGAGGCCGAGCGAGCGGTAGTGGGCGGCCGAGGCTCCGGCGGGGGCGGGGCCCTGCCCGCACAGCACCCGCACGTCGCCGTCCTTCGGCGCCAGGATCATGGGGACCTCGCCGGCCGGGCCGTTGAGGTGCGGCTCGACGACGTGCAGGACGAATCCGGCGGCGACGGCCGCGTCGTAGGCGTTGCCGCCGTCCTCCAGGACGGCCATCGCGGACTGCGAGGCGAGCCAGTGGGTGGAGGACACCATGCCGAAGGTGCCCTGGAGTGTGGGGCGGGTGGTGAACACGGATGCGGCTCCTTGCTGCGGCGTGCGGGGGTTCTGTGGTGCTTCGCGGATCGTACGGACGGGAGGTCGGGCCCCGGCGGGGCAGGGTGTTTCGTCCGGGTCGGGCCGGGTCGGGTGCCGGGGCACGCGGGCCGGCCCGGTCCGGACGAGAGCCCCGGGTCAGGCCGCGGCGTCCGGGGCGGTGCCGTCGTCGGTCACCAGATGGCAGGAGACCTGCCGGCCGTCGGGGATCTCGCGCAGGGCGGGGACCTCGGTGCGGCACCGGTCGACGGCGAGCGGGCACCGGGTGTGGAAGCGGCAGCCGGGCGGGGGGTCGAGGGGGCTGGGCAGTTCGCCGTGCAGCACGATGCGCTCGCGGGAGCGCTGGGCGACGGGGTCGGGGACCGGGGCGGCGGAGAGCAGCGCCTGGGTGTAGGGGTGCTTGGGGGCGGCGAACAGTTCGGCGGTCGGGGCCTGTTCGACGATCTGCCCGAGATACATCACGGCGATCCGGTCGGCGAGGAACTCGACGGCGGCCAGGTCGTGGGTGATGAACAGGCAGCCGAAGCCCCGGTCGCGCTGGAGGTCGGCGAGGAGGTTGAGCACGGACGCCTGGACCGAGACGTCGAGCGCCGATGTGGGCTCGTCGGCGATGACCAGATCGGGGTCGCAGGACAGGGCGCGGGCGATCGAGATGCGCTGGCGCTGCCCGCCGGACAGCTCGTGGGGGTGCCGGTCGGCGTGCTCGGGGCGCAGCCCGACCTGGCCGAGCAGCTGCTCGACCCGTTCCCGTACGGCCGCTCCGCGTGCGTGGCGGTGCAGCCGGATGGGCTCGGCGATGATCTGGCCGACGGTCATCCGGGGGTCGAGGGAGGACGAGGGGTCCTGGAAGACCAGGTGGAAGTCCTTGCGCAGGGGGCGCAGCGCACGGCGGGAGAGGTGGCTGACGTCGATGCCGTTGATGTGGACGGTGCCCGCGGTGGGCTCGTCGAGGCGCACGGCGCACCGGCCGACGGTCGATTTGCCGCTGCCCGACTCGCCGACGAGGCCGACGACTTCGCCGCGGCCGACGGTGATCGAGACTCCGTCGACGGCCCTCACGGTGCCGCCGCCCGAGGCACCGAAGTGCCGTTCCATGGCGCTGATCTCCAGCACCGGGGGGCGCGGTCCGCCGCCCGCCTCGCCTTCGCGCGGTGCGGGGTCGGTCTGTGCGGTGGTCACTGTCCGGCCTCCTGGTCGGGTCGCGCCGCCGGGTTCTCGGGGCGTGCGGGGGGTTCGGGAACTACGGGGGCTCCGGGGGCGTCCGGCTCGACCGCGCCGGTCCCGTCCACGGCGTCCACGGCGTCGATGACTTCGATGGCGTCGGTCCCTTCGGTGTCTCCGGCGTACGGGTGCCAGCACGCGGCCCGGTGCGGCGCGTCCGCTCCGGCCTCCGGGTCGACGGCCCGGAAGCCCGGGCGGCTGCCCGTACAGGTGTCGTCGGCGCGGGAACAACGGGGGGCGAAGGTGCAGGCGTCGGGCTGGCTGTCCAGGCTCGGGACCAGGCCGGGGATCTCGGGCAGCCGCCGCTTGCCCTCGCCGCCGGGCCGCAGCACGGCGCCGAGCAGGCCACGGGTGTACGGATGGCGTCCGGAGGCGAACAGCTGGTGCACCGGGGCCTGTTCGACGGCACGTCCCGCGTACATCACGAGCACCCGGTCGGCCGCGTCGGCGACGACCCCGAGGTCGTGGGTGACCAGGACGATGGCGGTGCCGAGGCGCTCGCGCAGGGACTGGAGGACTTCGAGGATGCCCGCCTGGACGGTGACGTCCAGCGCGGTCGTCGGTTCGTCGGCGATGAGGACGGCGGGGTCGCAGGCGACCGCGATGGCGATCATGACGCGCTGCCGCATACCACCGGAGAGCTGGTGCGGATATTCGTCGATGCGGCGTGCCGGTGCCGGGATGCCGACGAGTTCGAGGAGCTCCACGGCGCGTGCCCTGGCCTCCTTCCGGCTCAGCCCCTGGTGCCTGCGCAGCACTTCGCCGATCTGCCGGCCGACGGTGAGGACCGGGTTCAGCGAGGTCATCGGCTCCTGGAAGATCATCGCGATGTCCTTGCCGCGGACGCGCTGAAGCTCCTTCTCCGACGCCCCGACCAGCTCGCGCCCGGCGAGTCTGATCGACCCTCCGATGCGGGCGGTCGGCGGGAGCAGTCCCATGGCGGCCATGGAGGTGACGGACTTCCCGCAGCCCGACTCCCCCACCACCGCCAGCACTTCACCGGGTGCGAGGTCGTAGGAGACCCCGTCCACGGCGTGCACGGTGCGGGTGTCGGAGCGGAAGGAGACCGACAGGTCGCGGACGCTCAGGACGGGCTCGGCCGCCGGCGTGCGCGCTGGTTCGAGAACGGTCTCGGTCATCGGGTCCCTCCTCGGGGGTCCAGGACGTCACGCAGCCCGTCGCCGAGCAGGTTGAAGGCCAGCGTCGCCGCGACGATCGCGAGGCCCGGGAAGACGGCCAGCCAGGGCGCGGGCGCCAGGAAGGACTGGGCACCCGAGAGCATCACGCCGAGCGAGGGGTCCGGTGGCTGGACACCGAGGCCGAGGAAGCTCAGCAGCGCCTCGCCGATGATCGCGGCGGGGATGCCCACGGTCGCCTGGACGATCAGTGCGGAGGTGGCGTTGGGCAGGATGTGCCGGAAGAGGACGGTGCCGTCACCGCCTCCGTTGGCGACGGCCGCGGCGACGTAGTCGACGTGCTTGAGCCGGAGGGTCTCGGCGCGGGTGATCCGGATGACGGCGGGGATCTGCGAGATGCCGATGGCGATGGTCGCGTTGGTCAGCGACGGGCCGAGGATCGCGGCGAGTCCGACGGCGAGCACCAGGAAGGGGAACGCCAGCATGGTGTCGGTGAGGCGGGACACGGCTGTATCCGCGAACCTGCCGTAGTACCCGGCGAGCAGCCCCAGCGGTACGCCGACGAGGAAGGCCAGCACCACGGCGAGCAGGCCGACCTGCATGGACGCGCGGGCCCCGTGGACGATCCGGGAGAGCTGGTCACGGCCGAGGTCGTCGGTGCCGAGCCAGTGCGCGGCGCTCGGTTCGGCCAGCACGTTCCCGAAGTCCGGCTGCGCCGGGTCGTAGGGGGCGATGAGCGGGGCAAAAAGGGCGGCCAGGATGAAGACGGCGGCGATGACCGCGCCGGTGAGCGCGAGCCTGTTCCTGCGCAGGGCGCGCAGCTTGCCGCCGCCGGCCTTGCGGGTGCCCGCCCCGGGCGTGGTGGGGAGCGCTGTGGTCGCGGTGGTCACCGGGCACCTCCGAGCCGGATGCGCGGGTCGATGACCGAATAGACCACGTCGACCAGCAGGTTGATGAGGATGTACGCGGCGGAGGTGCAGAGCACCACGGCCTGGAGTGTCGCGTAGTCGCGGGTGAAGACGGCGTCGATGGTGAGCTTGCCGAAGCCGGGGAGCACGAAGATCTGCTCGGTGACGACGGCGCCGGAGATCAGGTGGCCGAGCTGGAGGCCGAGCACGGTCACCACGGTGACCAGCGAGTTGCGCAGCGCGTGACCGCCGATGACCGAGCCCCGGGACAGTCCCTTGGCGCGGGCGGTCCGCACGTAGTCGGCGGAGAGCGAGTCGAGCATCGCGGCCCGGGTCTGGCGCATCACGACGGCGGCGAGTCCGGAGCCGAGCACGATCGCGGGCAGCACCATGCGGCGCAGGTTGTCGACGGGATCCGTACCGAAGGGGACATAGCCGGAGGCCGCGAACACCGGTACGGCGATGGCGAATCCGAGCACGAGCACGATGCCGAGCCAGAAGGTGGGGATGGAGAGGCCGATCAGCGCGATCGCGTTGGCGATCCACTCCTCCGGCTTCCCGCGCCGCACGGCGGCGACCACACCGGCGCCGATGCCGACCACGATCGCCAGGAGCAGGGAGAGCGCGGCCAGTTCCAGGGTGACGGGCAGGGCCTGGGCGATCGCGTCGGCGACGGGGAGCCCGGTGCGGGACGAGGTGCCCAGGTCGCCGGTGAGGGCGTGGCCGATGAAGCGGCCGTACTGGACGAGGATGTTGTCGTTCAGCCCGTAGCTCTCGCGGATGGCGGCGAGCGCCTCGGGGCTGCGTTCCTCACCGGCGAGTGCGAGCGCCGGGTCGCCGGGCAGGGCACGGATGCCGGCGAAGACGACGACGCTGACGAGGAAGAGCGTGATGAGTGACTGACGCAGGCGCGTCAGCAGGTACTTCGTCATCGGGTGTACCCCGCATTCTTGACCCGCACCAGTCCGTCGCCGTAGACGTGGATGCCCGCGACGTCCTTGCTGGCGACGACGTAGTTCTTCTGCCGGTAGAGGTAGATCAGGGCGTGGGCGTCCTGGACGCGGCGGGTGAGCTGGTCGTAGATCCCGGTGCGCCGGGCGGGGTCCGCGACGCTGCGGCCCTCCGCGATCAGCTTGTCGATCTCCGGGTCGCCGAGGCCGTAGGCGTTCATGGCGCCCGCGGTCTTGAGGAAGTTGGAGACGTTGCCGTCCGGGTCGAGGCGGCCGGACCAGCCGCTGGTGAAGACGTCGTAGTCACCGGCGTCGGTCTCCGAGAGCATGGTGGCGTACTCGGTGGGGCGCAGCGACAGTTCGAAGCCGGCCTCCTTGACCATGGCCTGGAGCACCTGTCCGACGCGCCCCTGCTCCGGGGTGGTGGACGTCTTGAGCTCGATCTTCAGCGGGGTCTTCACCCCGGCCTCCTTCAGCAGCTTCTTCGCCCGTTCGACATCGCGCTTCGGGCAGTCCTGCGGCTCGATCCCGGGGGCGATGGCGGACTGCGGGGAGATGGGGCCGCAGGCGGGTTCGTACATGCCCTGGAAGACGACCTTGTTGAGCAGGTCGCGGTCGATGGCCAGCTCGAAGGCCTCGCGGACGCGGACGTCCCGGGCGATCGGGGTGTCGATCTTCCCGGGCTTCTGCCCGAGGCCCTTCACGTTGCCGACGTTGAGGCCGAGGCCCTGGTAGCCGAGCGAGGGCGAGTTGAACAGCTGGAGCTTCGGCTCCGTCAGGGCGCTCCGTACGTCGACGGGCGCCATCTGGTCGCCGATCTGGAGGTCGCCGGAGCGCAGGTTGGCGAGCCTCACATTGCCGTCGGGTATGGGCTTGTAGACCACACCGTCCAGGTGGACCTGGTCGGCGTCGTAGTAGTTCGGGTCCTTCTTCAGCACGATCCGGTCGCCGCCGACGCGCTCGACGAAGCGGAAGGGGCCGACACAGGAGGGGTGGTTGGTGAAGTTCTTCCCGTACTTCTCGAGCGCGGTCGGTGACATCACCATGCCGGCCCGGTCGGCGAGCACACCGGTGAGCGGGACGTAGGCGTGGTCGAGGGTCAGCCGGACCGTGAGCGGTCCGGTGGCCTCGGCCTTGCCGACGGGCGCCAGTTCGGTGCCGCGCGCCGATCCGGGGAGATCGCGGTGGCGCAGCAGCGAGGTGACGACCGCGTCGGCGTCCAGCCGGGTCCCGTCGCTGAACTTCAGCCCGGGGCGTACCTGGATGGTGACCGTGCGTCCGTCGGCCGAGGTGACCGGGAGGGACGCGGCGAGCTGCGGCACGACGGTGCCGTCCTCGTCGATGTCGTAGAGCTTCTCGCACATGCCCGCGAAAACCGTGCGGCCTACGAGGGTCTGCGCGAGCGTGGGGTCGAGTTTGTCCGGGTCGGAGTTGAGAGCGACGGTGAGTGTCCCGCCGTCGCGTACGGACCGGTCATCGGTCTTGCGTACGCCACCGACCTCGGTCGCCGAGGACTGCAACGACGAACAGCCCGAGGTGAGGGACACCAATGCAACCGCCACCAGGGCAACCGCTTTTCGGCGCACGGGGGCCTACTTCCAGCCAGGGGTGATCAAGGAATATCGCAGACCGTATTTCGCATACAGTCCGCAAGGCAAGGCCTGAGCCCACAGAGCGGACAGGTTTTACGTGACGATCGGACAACGGCGCACGAAAGACCGCGCCGCCGTCCCGCCATGCCCCCCACCTGCGGGGCTCACACCCACCGTCCGCCCACCGACGCGGAATCACGGGCGCCCACCGGTCGTATACCACTGCCGGAACCCGACATTCCGCGCCTCTGGGAAGTTCCTCCTCTGCCGGCCCGTCGCCGTGCACGCCCCCGCCGGAACCTCACGGGGTGTACGCCCGCCCCTGCCCGCAGGACCGGCTGAGTACGATCACCCGCATGCGTCGACTACTGCTGCTCGGCCCGCTGTTGGTGCTCACCGTCGGCTGCGGCGTGGTGCGGTCCTCCGAGGGAGAGGCCACGGACATGGCCCGGGATGCGGCCAGGGAGGCGGGCCGGCTGCTGCACAGCCAGCGTCCGCGCACGGCCGAGGAGGTGGGGCGCTCCGCCTCCGGCATCGACGGGGTCGAGGTGATGCGGCTGACGGGTACCTCGACTCACGAGGGGGACGGCGTCGACGTGGTCGTCCGCACGGAGGGCTCGGCCTACAACGGATGGTTCGACCTCGACGAGATCACCGTGCGGCGCTGCTTCTCGGTGCGGGTGTCGCCCTCGTCGGAGTGGGACGAGGAGCCCAGCGACGTGAGCTGCCCGGACGGCCTCCCGCTCACCTTCGGCCCGGCGCCCGAACCGCCGCCGCTGCCGTACGAGCAGCTCCGCGCGAAACTCCCCCGGGTGCCGGAGGGCGGCCGTGCGGACGAGGCCGAGGTGCGCCGTGCGCTCACCGCGCTGGACCTGCATCCGGAGATCCGTACCGAGGTGCGGACCGGGGAACGCGGAAGCGTCGGCGTACTCCTGTCGGTGCGGGGCAACGGCTTCGATCCGCAGGACTGCCTGCTCGCCCGCGTGGCCCCCGGCGCCACGGAGGTGTGGGTGCCGTCGCGGGTACAGCGGATGCCGGGTGAGGGCGGATGCACCATCGCCAACGCCCTGGACCCGCTGCCGGCGCCCCACTGAACGGGGCGGGGCCGGCCCTCGCGAGAATTCCGCGGCGGCACGGCCGCTCCCACGCCCGAGTATTAGGGTGTTTTGTACGAAGAATGCGCGCGTATCTCCGGTGCCGGAGCCGGGTGCCGGAGCGACAGGCTCAGGTCCGTACCGCGCGCCGGAAGGGAACGAAGCCGTGCATGGCGAGTACAAGGTGCCCGGGGGCAAGCTGGTCGTCGTGGACCTGGACGTCCGACAAGGCGTCCTGCGCGACGTGAGAGTCGCCGGGGACTTCTTCCTGGAGCCCGACGAGGCGATCCTCACGATCGACGGCGCCCTGGAGGGCGCTCCCTCCTCGACCGACGCCGCGGGCCTGGCGGCCCGGATCACCGCGGCTCTGCCGGAGTCGGCCGTCATGCTCGGACTGACCGCGGAGGGCGTCGGCATCGCCGTCCGGCGGGCGCTGGCCCGTGCGACCGAGTGGGCCGAGCACGACTGGCAGTTGGTGCACATGGAGCCGCAGGCTCCCGCCCTGCACATGGCGCTGGACGAGGTCCTCACCGCGGAGGTCGCCGCCGGGCGGCGGGCCCCCACGCTGCGGGTCTGGGAGTGGGCCTCGCCCGCCGTGATCATCGGCAGCTTCCAGTCCCTGCGCAACGAGGTGGACCCGGAAGGGGTGGCGAAGCACGGCATGTCCGTGGTCCGCCGTGTCTCCGGTGGCGGCGCCATGTTCGTGGAGCCCCTGAGCACGATCACGTACTCCCTCTCGGTGCCCGATTCGCTGGTCTCGGGCCTCTCCTTCGCCGAGAGCTACGCGTACCTCGACGACTGGGTCCTGGGCGCGCTCGGGGACATGGGCATCAAGGCCTGGTACCAGCCGCTCAACGACATCGCCACCGAGGCCGGGAAGATCGCGGGCGCCGCCCAGAAGCGGATCGTCGGCCCCGACGGCGGTCCGGGGGCGGTCCTGCATCACGTGACGATGTCGTACGACATCGACGCGGACAAGATGCTGGAGGTCCTGCGCAT
Source organism: Streptomyces sp. NPDC002125 (assembly GCF_053593715.1). Lineage (NCBI taxonomy): Bacteria > Bacillati > Actinomycetota > Actinomycetes > Kitasatosporales > Streptomycetaceae > Streptomyces > Streptomyces sp. NPDC002125. The sequence goes on from NZ_JBSFDD010000012.1 coordinate 131,818, forward strand.
CGGCAAGGAGAAGATGTCCGACAAGGGCACCCGGAGCGCCAAGAAGCGCGTCGATCCGCTCCGCCGCCAGACGGGGCTCGCCCGGGAGCAGGTGATCGAGAACATGATCGCCTCCTTCCGTGACCGCTACGGGCTGACCACCGGAGCCGTCACGGCCGAGGAGATGGCCCGGGCGGAGGAGCTGGTGCGGACGAAGTTCGCCACGGAGGAGTGGACCGCCCGGGTGCCGTAGGAGAAGGTGCCGTGGGCTCTCGGCAGCCTTCGCGCCCCGACGGCCGGCCGCCTCCCTGCCCGGGAGGCGGCCGGGGCCACGTCAGACCGCCGCCGGTTCGCGCCGCAGCACGCGGCCGGGGCGTGCGCCGGTCGGCTCGCCGTCGCGCAGGACGAACTCGCCCGCCACCAGCACGTGCCGCGTCCCCTCGGCGTACTGCCACGGCTCCGCGTACGTCGCCAGGTCGGCCACGGCCGCCGGGTCCAGCACGACCAGGTCGGCGACCTGTCCGGCCGCCACGGTCCCGCGGTCGGCGAGGGGCAGCCGGGAGGCGGGGAGGGACGTCATCTTGCGTACGGCGTCGGCGAGTCCCAGGACATCGCGCTCGCGGACGTAGTGGCCGATGACCCGGGCGAACGTGCCGAAGTTGCGCGGGTGCGGGTGTCCGTCCCCGGGCACGCGCAGCACCCAGCCGTCGCTGGCCACGGCGCTGCCGGGATACCGCAGCACGGTGTCCACGTCGGCCTCCGCCATCGCGTGGTTGACGATCATCACCTCGCCCTGGTGCGCGGCCAGCACGTCCAGGACGGCGGCGGCGGGCTCCACGTCCTCGTCACGTGCGATGTCGGCGATGCTGTCGCCGACCCGGTCCTCGTAGCGGCCGGGGCCGAGCATGGCGATGACGACGCCCTCGGGCAGGAAGGTGCGCCCGACGGCGGGGCGCAGGTCGTCCAGGATTTTGGCCCGCGTCTCCGGGTCCCCGAGGCGTTCCAGAAGCCCCGCCGAACCGCCGTCCATGGCCCAGTCGGGGAGCCGGGACGTCAGCCGGGTCGAGGAGGCGGTGTACGGATACACGTCGCACGCCACGTCGACGCCCTCGGCCACCGCCGACCCGATGAGGCCGAGCGCCGTGTCGACCTTGCCGTGGTTGGCCGGTCCCATGGCCTTCAGATGGGAGATCTGGAGCCGTACGCCCGACTCCCTGGCGACGAGCAGCGCCTCCTCGACGGCTTCGACGAGATGGTCTCCCTCGTCCCGCATATGGGTGGCGTACAGCAGTCCGCGGCGGGCCGCCTCTGCGGCGAGGGCGATGATCTCGTCGGTGCCGGCGAAGGACCCCGGCGCGTAGATCAGCCCGGTGGACATGCCGAAGGCACCCTGCTCCGCGGCCGTCGCCAGGAAGGCGCGCATCGCGTCCAGTTCGGCGGGCCCCGCCACGGTCCGCGCGTCTCCCATGGCCGCGGCACGCAGGGCGCCGTGGCCGACCAGCGGCGCGATGTTGAGGGCCGGCGCGGCGGAGTCCACGGCCTCGGCGAACCCGTCGAGGTCGCGCCACTGCGCCCCCGCGAGGGTGCCGGGGCCACCGGCGGCCGGGTCCTCGCCGGGCGCCAGCGGGAAGGGGCTCAGCCCGCAGTTGCCCGTGACCACCGTGGTGACGCCCTGCCGCAGACAGGCCTCGGCGTCGGGCTGCGCCAGTACGGAGAAGTCGGCGTGGGAGTGCAGATCGATGAACCCGGGAGTGACGGTCAGCCCCGTGGCGTCGAGCACCTCGGCCGCGCGTGCGTCCGGATCCGGGTCGCCGACGTGGACGATCCGGCCCGCGCGCACCCCGATGTCGGCGTACCTGGGCTCCGCCCCGGTGCCGTCGAGCAGGGAACCCCCGGTGATGAGCAGGTCGTAGGGCGTGGTCGGGTGGGACATCGGTTTCTCTCCTTCGCGACGTTCTTCCCGTACGGACGGTGCGTACGGGCGGGGTACCGGCGGCGCGCCACCGGTCACAGCAGCACCGTCAGCAGAATCGTGTACAGCGCACACGCGGGGATCAGCAGGGCCCATCCGGTGCACAGGAGATACGGGAGCCTCCGCGCGCGGGCGAGTCCCATGGCTCCGACCATGTTGGCGTTGGGCAGCGGCCCGTAGGTGTCGGCCTTGGAGGCCCACAGCAGGATGATCACCCAGGCCGCGGAGCCGATGCCGAGTTCGGTCCCCAGCGGGCCGAACACCTCGCCGATGAGCACCACCTGCGCCGCGGTGGCACCCGGGACGCCGACCCAGCCGAGCGCGGCCACGGCCAGCGCGAAGGGCAGGGCCGACATACCGCTGAGGGACGGTCCGTAGGTCTCCAGGACGACGTCGTACGGCTGGACCAGGTCGATGAAGCCGAACAGCGCGGCGAGCAGCCAGAACAGCAGGAGCATCGGCAGCAGGCTGCGCGCCCCGGTGAGGAATGCCTTGACGGCGCGCAGGGGCGAGAGCCGGGCAGCGGCAGCGGTGCACACGGCCATGAGGGGCAGGGCTATCAGCGGGAAGGTCGTGCCGGCCTCGGTCAGGGCCGCGTACAGGACGGTGAGCGCGAGCACGGTGACGAAGGCCCAGGTGGCATGGCGTGTGCGGGTCTGCGCGACGGGGTCGGCCGGGCCGTCGGCGGTGGTGTCCTCGGTGACCTCGTCGGGCCGGTAGAAGTCGTCCTTGGCCGCGCTGCGCCGCTGGACCCAGGGCACGACGACGGCGGCGAGGAGCAGCGAGAGCACGGCCAACGGACCCGCGCCGACCAGCAGATAGGTCAGGTAGCCGGTGTCGGCGGTCTTCATGATCGCGATGTTGGAGCCGGCGAAGGGGGCGAGGGCGAGGCCCGCGCAGCCGCCGAGGAACATGGTCGCCGCGGTCGCCGACCTGGTGAAGCCCGCCCGTGCGGCCACGGGGACGAGCAGCGGCGCGGCGATGGCGAGCGCCCCGGCGAGCGTGCCGAGGCCGGCGACGAGCACGAGGCAGGCGCACAGCATCCCGTACATCAGGGCGATCCGGCCGTGGCCCGCCGCGACGCGCAGGATGCCGCGAACCAGGGAGTCGGCGACGCCGGTGACCCGGAGCACCTCACCGACCGCCGCGCCGAGCACGATGATCAGGCCGATGACGGTGACCGGGTCGGTGACGGAGCTGCCGAGGACGCCGACGGTGTCGCCGACCGGGGGCAGCGCGACGAGTGCGGCGCCTGCCACGGCGATCGCGGTGACGGTCACGAGATTCATGCCGGTGAGCGCGAGGACCGCGTAGAGGCCGATCGGCAGCAGTCCCCACATGGTGGGTGCGGTGCTGAGCAGGCCGGCCACCAGGCTGGCCGAAAGGGCGACGGCGGCGGCCACCCAGGGCAGCGCGCGCCGTAGCGGGGACGGCGGGGCGGGGGCGGTACCGGCCGCGGGTCCGGTGGTGACGGACTGGGTCATGTGAAGTCCTTCTGGCGGGCGGGGGAAGGGGCGGCGGCGGGTGCGGGGTGCGGGTGCGAGCACGGGCAGGGTGGGCCCGGCGGGTGGACGCAGCACCGGTGGTGGGTGTGTGGCGCCGGTGGTGAGGTTCCGGCGGTGGGCGGGCCGATGGCCGAGGTGTTCGGGGCAGGGGTGCGCCGGTAGCGGGTGCGCCGGTTGGAGGACGCCCCGGCAGGAGGTGCGCCGGAAGTACGGACCGGGGCCGGCGGGCCCGGTGAGGCCCTAGACCGGAAGGCCCGGGGACACCAGCGCGTCGGCGTGGGCGAGGCCGCTCTCCGCGGAGATCTCGTCGAGCGTCTGGGGTGCGCGGACCGTCGTCAGCCGTACGCCGCCGCCGCGTTCGGCCGTGAAGCCGTGGACCGCGGGCCGAGGAAGGCTGTTGTACGCCCAGTGCGTCGAGAAGTAGTAGGCGCCGGTGTCGTACAGGACGACGAGGTCGCCCTCGGTGAGCTCCGGCAGTTCCTGGCCGTGGGCGACGACGTCACCCGCGAAGCAGCACGGTCCCGCGATGTCCTGGCGCAGCGGCGCGCCGGTCCGGGGGCCGCCCTCGGCGTCGAAGGCACCGACCCGCAGCGGCCATGCCTCGGGCATCAGGACGGTGCGGGTGGCGGTCTGGGCTCCCGCGTGGGTGACGGCGATGCGCCGGCCGCCGGCTTCCTTCGTGTACTCGACGCGGGCGCCGATGAACCCGTTCTTGGCGAGCAGGGAGCGGCCGAACTCCGTGACGAGCGCGTAGCGGCCGTCGAAGAGGTCCGGGACGGCCGCGAGGAGCGCCCCGGTGTACTCCGCGAAGGTGGGGCGCGTCTCGTCGTCGTCGAAGTTGACGGGCAGTCCGCCGCCGATGTCGAGGCTGGTGATCTGGCGCCTGCCCAGCGTCCCGTTGATCTCCTCGGCCAGCCGGTACGTCTGGGCGATGCCCTCCGCGATGAGTTCCAGCGGGCATCCCTGGGAGCCGACGTGGGCGTGGAGCCGGGTCAGCCAGGGTCGTTCGGCGAAGGCGCGCACGACGCGCTCGCGCGCACCCGGATCGCGCAGCGCCACGCCGAACTTCGAGGTCGCGGTCGCGGTGCTCATCGCTCCGATGGACCCGCCTCCGACCTGGGGGTTGACGCGCAGTCCGACGACCGAGGCGCTGTGCGCCGGGCGGAGTTCATCGATGCGGCGCAGCTCGTCGAGGTTGTCGGCGTTGACCGCCACGCCCAGGGCGAGCGCCTCGCGGATCTCCTGCCGTGTCTTGGCGGGCGAGTCGAGGACGATCCGGGAGGGCTCGACCCCGGCGTCGAGCGCGATGCGCAGCTCCCCCGGGCTCGCCACCTCGCAGCCCATGCCGAGCCGGGCGAGCAGCCGGAGTACGGGGACCAGGGAGGCGGCCTTGACGGCGAAGGTGTGGAGCACGTCGGGGGCGCGGTCGAAGGCGGCGTCGAGGCTCGCGACCGAGGCGCGGATTCCCTCGGTGTCGAGGAAACCGGCGACCGGCTGTTCCTCCGAGATGAGTCCGGTGGCGACGGCCCGGCGCAGCACGGCGGAGACGCGCTGCGTCCGGGAGGGGGCCGGCTGTTCCGGGCGGAGGACGGCGGGTTCCGGGGAGAGGTCGCTGGGAGAGGTCACGGGGGGTCTTTCTGGTGGGGCTGTGCCACGGGTGCGCGAGCGGCGTGGCGGGATGGAGAAAGGCTGGCCTCCGCAGCCCCCGCCCGTCTTCGTCGCCGGGGACAAAACGGCGCCGGTATTTTGGCCGGGCGCACGAACACCACCTCAATTCGCCTCATACCACCCCGGTCAGCCGCACCGCCAGGGCCAGGACCAGCCGGGTGTCGGGGTCGTCGAGGTCGATGTCGAAGCGCTCACGGACCCTGCGCAGCCGGTACCGCAGGGTGTTCGGATGCAGCGTCAGGCGCCTGGCGGCCTGCGGGACGTCCCCGGCGGTCTCCAGATAGGCCGCGAGGGAACGCACCAGGTCACCGCCCGTGGCGAGGTCCGCACGGATCAGCTCGTGCACGGGTCCCGCCCCCGCCTCCCACACGGGACGCACCGCGTCGAGCATGTTCAGGACGTCGATCGTCGGCCCCACGTCACCGGGCCCCGCGTGCCGCACGGGGCGCGGGTCGCGCCCCCGGGCCTCCCGCTCGCGCAGTGCGCGGACGACCAGCAGGGCCTTCTCGTACGACAGCGAGGCCTCCAGCCCGGACCGCACGGTCTGTCCCGCGCCGATCCAGACGGGTGCCGTGTCCGGGATTCCGGCCGCCAGGGCGTCGAGCTCGCGGGCCAGGGCGAGGGCCTCGCGCCGGTCGTCGGCCTCGTCACTCACCGGCAGGAGCACGGCGACCCGGTCCTGTTCGCGCAGGGCACGTGCCGTGGGCCGCGAAGCGGTGGCCTGGACCGCGAGTGCCTCCAGCGTGCGGTCGGCCCCCGCCCCCTCGGTGTCCCCCCGTACGGCGACGACGACGGCGCACGGCGCGTCGGGCGGAAGGCCGAGCGACCACAGGTGCGCCCGCCGGTCGCCGTTCCCGTGCAGCAGGCCGCGCAGGGCGTACGCCTCGCGCCGCACGGTGCCGCTCTCGCGCAGCCGGTGGCGCAGCAGATGGGGCACGGCGAGGGCGGCGGCGCGGCGCAGCACCTGGGCCGCGTCGGGCGAGAGCCGCTGTCCGTCGGCCGCCGCCCACAGCGATCCCAGCATCTCGCCGCCGCTGCGCACGGCGACGACGAGGCGTTCGGGGCTGTCGCCGTCGGCGGCCCGGTGGATGACGTCCTCGGAGGTCCAGAGGGCGCGCAGCAGTCCGCTGCGGCGCAGCTCGGCGACACGCCGGTCGGGAACCCGGCCGCTCAGGATCGTGGACCGGCGCACCCCGTCCGCGTCCGGGCCCGTCGCGGAGTGGGCGAGTACGCGGAACTGGGTGTCCTCCACGGTGATCGAGCCGCGGCACTGGCGGGCGGTGGCCGAGGCGAGCGCCGGGAGCCCCCCGCCTGCGGAGTCCGCCATGGGGTCGCCCCGTCCCGCCGACGCGAAGGCGGTCGCGGAGCGCAGCAGCGCGATCGTGTCTCCCCAGTCCGCCCAGGCGGCGCGGGCGAGCAGCGCGATGCCGCACTCCTCGGCCGCCGCGAGTGCCTCGTCCGGTACGGGCACTCCCTCGGCCTCCCGGAGGACGACCGCCGCGGCGCCGCGCCCGGCGGCCTCCCGCACGGCGGCGGGGGCTGCCGCCAGGTCCGGCGGGAGCCCCGCCGCCAGCACGATCCGCCCGTCGTGCGGGCGGGCCGCCCCTTCGTCGCCGATGATCACGCCGTGGACCGCGGCGTCCTGCCCCGCGGGGGCGAGCAGGAGGCGCAGGACGCCGTCCTCGTCGTAGGCGAGGATCTGGCGGAGCGTGACGTGGTCCGGGCCGCTGCCGGTGGTGCCTGACGTCATGCGCCGAGGATACGAGCCGGACGGCGGCCCACGGGCGGCCGTCCGGGGCGGACGCACCACGCGTGCTCCGGCCTGCGGAGTGCCGTGGAGAACGATTAGCCTGGACGGCGGGGGCACGGCTCGCAGCAAAGGTCCGGGACCGTGCGGTCGTGGGCGTTCCGCCCCGGTCCGTCACCCTGCCCCCGTCCGACGGCCGGACGGACGTGCCTGCCACCGGCCCCGAGCGACGACAGACCCTGGAGCAGCCATGGACACCCCCCGCTCCGCCGGCGAGCCGGAGACGGCCCAGGACGGTCTGTTCGGCCTCGAAGACCTCCTCGGCGAACCGGAAGCCGGCGGTCCGGCCGGACCGCTCTTCCGTGACTCCGAGGAAGCCCGCCGGATGGTGTCCGTACGCCGCATTCATGCCGAGCCCGCCGCCGCGGCCTCTCCACGGGGCAGGCAGATCCTGGCACGGTACCCGGAGGCCGAGCTCGTCCCCACGGATTCGCACTGGCGCATCCCCGAGCTGCACGGCAACCAGGGGAACGCGGAGCGCTGGGTGCGGATCAAGAGCACGGTGCTGGTGCTCGGGGAGAAGAAGACGCTGACCGTACGGCCCAACGGGCGGTCGGCGGACTGGATCGCTCCCGGCGCGGCGAACGGGTGCGCCATGGCGTGCGCGTACTGCTACGTGCCACGGCGCAAGGGCTACGCCAATCCGATCACCGTCTTCACCAACATCGACGCGCTGATCCACCGGTTGCGGCGCCATGTGACCGCCCAGGGGCCGAAGAAGGAGCCGAACCAGTGCGACCCGAACGCCTGGGTCTACGACATCGGGGAGAACAACGACTGTGCGGTCGATGCGCTGATCAGCGAGAACACGGCTGATCTGGTGCGCGCCTTCACGCGCTGGCCGACCGCCAAGGCGTCGTTCGCGACCAAGTTCGTCAACCCCGATCTCCTGCTGCTCGACCCTCGGGGACGTACCCGGCTGAGGTTCTCCCTGATGCCGGCGGAGGACTCACGGCTGCTGGACATCCGCACCAGCCCGGTCCAGCAGCGCATCGACGCGGCGGCGGACTTCGTCGAGGCCGGCTACGAGGTGCACTTCAACTTCTCACCCGTGGTGATCAGGCCGGGCTGGGAGCAGGCCTGGGCCCGGCTGCTCCAGAACATGGACGACGTGCTGCCCCGCTCGGTGAAGGAGCAGGCGGCGGCCGAAGTGATCATGCTGACGCACAACCGGGATCTCCACGACGTCAACATGGCCTGGCACCCGAGCGCCGAGGACGCCATCTGGCGCCCCGGGCTCCAGCAGGCCAAGCGTTCGGAGAACGGCAGCTGGAACGTGCGCTACCGCAACGCCGTCAAGGCGGAGGCGGTCGAGACCGTGCGCCGCCTGGTACACACGTACACGCCGTGGCTGCCGATCCGCTACGCGTTCTGACGGCCGGGGCCACCCACCGCGCGCCCCGCGGCGGCGCGGTGACGGAGCTGCGCCGGCGCGGCCTGTCAGGACCGGTGCCGATCCCGGGTGTGCAGATCCCTGTGCATCGCCCGCATCCGGTCGGTGAACGCCGGGACCGGGCCCCGCACCTCCAGACCCGGCACGACGGACCGGATGTCCAGCGAGGCCACCGCCGAGGGTGCGACGCCGAGTTCACCGAGCCACTGGCTGAGCTCTGCCGAGGAATGGGCGTAGACGATCTTCCCGAGGCCCACCCAGCCGTGCGCGGCCGCGCACATCGGGCAGTGCTCCCCCGAGGTGTACACCACGGAGAGGGTCCGTTCCCGGGGGTCCAGGTGCTCCGCCGCCCAGCGGGCCAGCTCGAACTCCGGGTGCTGGGTGTGGTCCCCGGTGGTGCGGACCAGGTTGCGGGCCTCCCGCACGACCTCCCCCTCGGCGTTCACCAGGACCGAGCCGAAGGGCTCGTCCCCGGCGTCGAGGGCTTCGGCGGCCAGGTCCACGGCCCGTGCCACGTGCCGGAGTTCGGCGTCGGTCAGCGGCGCAGTCGTCATGCTCGTACCCGTTCCTCGTATCAGGGCGTCCCGCGGACGGCGGAACGCCGGAGTCGTGTCCGGACCAGGAAAGCGCAGGTCCGCCCCTCAGTCTCCACGAGGGTCCCGGGCTCGGTGCCCACGAGGTTCCCGGACCCGTGTCCGCGGCTCCCCCGGCCGGTGTCTACAGCACCGCGATGCCGAGGGGCCGCTCGCCGGCCTCCACGCGCCGCACCTCTCCCGTCGCGATGTCGACGACGCTGATGCCGTTCCAGTACCCGTCGCGGGTGAAGCCGCCCGAGACGTACGCGGTGCGGCCGTCGGCCGAGACGGCGACGTCCTCGTGCGGGCCGTCCAGGGGGATGACGCGCTCCTCGCCGCCGGGCGCGCGGACGGTCAGGGACGGGCCCTCGTCCTCGGCGGGGTCGATCGGACCGGTCCCGACGACGTACAGGGTCCCGTCGTCCGTGACCGTCGCCCCGTGCTGGTGCGTGTCGGCGGTCATGCGCTCGACACGGACCCGTCCGGTGTCCGGGTCGGCCACCGCGAGGCGTTCGCCCTCGAAGGGCAGGAGGAGCGCGCCGTCCGAGGGGCGTACGGCCGTGTAGTGCGGCTTCAGCCAGGAGCCCAGCCCGCCCTCCGTGCCGTACGGCGCCACCTCGATGCGGCGGCTCTTCCAGGTACCGGAATCCACGACCGTGACACCGAAGGAGTCGTGGTCGGTCGTGTAGACCTGCCGGCCGTCGCGCGAGACGTCCACGTCGAAGGGGCGACGCCCGACCGGTATGGCGGTGACCACCTTCCGCTCCCCGGTGTCGACGACCTCCAGGGTGCCGTTCCCGCCGGGGACGTTCACCCCGACGTAGACGTGTTTCCCGTCCGGTGAGAGCGCGATGCCCATGCCGCCGCCCCGGTACTCCCCGGTCGTCACGGGGCCGGTGTCGGTCTCGTACGGGATCAGCGCGGTGCGTGCGCGGGTGGCGGTGTCCACCGCGGCCACGCCCTCCGCCGTCGCCACCCACGCGGTGCCGTCGTCGCCGAGCGCGATGCCGTACGGGGCGGTGCCGACCTTCACGGAGCTACGCCCGGACCCGCCGTCCGGCCCCGACGGGTCGAGGAAGGTGACGCTGTCCGCCCCGAAGTCGGTGACCAGGAGCATGCCTTCGCGCGTACGGACCGGTCCCTCTCCGGTGGACGCCGGTGTCGACGGCTGTGCGGACGCCTCGGCGGGGGCCGCCCCGCCGTCCGCCCCGCCCTCCGCGCATCCGGCGAGCGCCGCGACGAGGAGCACCGCGCCCGTGACGGCGGCCAGGCGCCTGCCGGCGCCCGGGCCCGCGCCGCGCGGCTCCCCCGACGGCACAGGAGGGGGTACGGCACCGGCACCGGCACCGGTGGGAGAGGGCACCTCTTCCGCCCTGTGTGTCATCGCGGACAGCTCCTTGTCGCCTCGTGCGGCCGGGGTGTCCCCGCCCGCTCCCTCCACCCTGCCCGGTCCTCCCGGCGCGGTCATCGGCCGCCCGGCCTCCCGCTCCGGCGCGGGTCGGCTGACGGCGGGGTCGTCCGATCGGCTGACCCCGCGCGCACGGGCGGACCACGCACGACCGCCCCGGCGGGCGGGTGCCTGCCGGGGCGGTCGTGATCGCGGGGTGCGGGCGGGGATCAGCCCAGGGTCGCGATGGCCTTGTTGAAGGTGGCCGAAGGACGCATGACGGCCTCCGCCTTCGCCGGGTCGGGCTGGTAGTAGCCGCCGATGTCGACCGGCTTGCCCTGCACGGCGACGAGCTCGTCGACGATGGTCTGCTCCTGCTCGGACAGCGTCTTGGCGAGCGGTCCGAACGCCTCGGCGAGCGCGGCGTCGGAGGTCTGCTGCGCCAGCTCCTGGGCCCAGTAGAGCGCCAGGTAGAAGTGGCTGCCGCGGTTGTCGATGCCGCCGAGCTTGCGGCTCGGGGACTTGTCCTCGTTGAGGAACGTGCCCGTGGCCCGGTCCAGGGTGTCGGCGAGCACCTTGGCGCGCGCGTTGTCCGTGGTCGTGGCCAGGTGCTCGAAGCTGACCGCGAGGGCGAGGAACTCACCCAGGCTGTCCCAGCGCAGGTAGTCCTCCTTGACCAGCTGCTGGACGTGCTTGGGCGCGGAGCCGCCGGCGCCCGTCTCGAACAGGCCGCCGCCGTTCATGAGCGGGACGACGGAGAGCATCTTCGCGCTGGTGCCCAGTTCGAGGATGGGGAAGAGGTCGGTGAGGTAGTCACGCAGGACGTTGCCGGTGACCGAGATGGTGTCCTCGCCGCGGCGGATGCGCTCCAGGGAGAACGCGGTCGCCTCCTCCGGGGTCCGGATGGAGATGTCCAGGCCCTCGGTGTCGTGGTCGGCCAGGTAGGTCTTGACCTTGGCGATGAGGTTGGCGTCGTGCGCGCGGCCCTCGTCGAGCCAGAAGACGGCCGGGCTGCCGGTCGCGCGGGCGCGGGTGACGGCGAGCTTGACCCAGTCCTGGATCGGGAGGTCCTTGGTCTGGCACATCCGGAAGATGTCACCGGCGCCGACGGCCTGCTCCAGCACGACGTCGCCCTTGCCGTCGACGACCCGCACCGTGCCGGTGGTGGGGATCTCGAAGGTCTTGTCGTGGCTGCCGTACTCCTCGGCCTTCTGCGCCATCAGACCGACGTTGGGTACGGAGCCCATGGTCGACGGGTCGAAGGCGCCGTTGGCGCGGCAGTCGTCGATGACGACCTGGTAGACACCGGCGTAGCTGCTGTCCGGGAGGACGGCGATGGTGTCGGCCTCGTTGCCGTCCGGGCCCCACATGTGGCCGGAGGTGCGGATCATGGCGGGCATGGACGCGTCGACGATGACGTCGCTCGGCACGTGCAGGTTGGTGATGCCCTTGTCGGAGTCGACCATCGCCAGGGCGGGGCCCTCGGCGAGCTCGGCCTCGAAGGACGCCTTGATCTCGGCGCCCGCGTCCACGGAGTCGAGACCCTTGAGGATGCCGCCGAGGCCGTCGTTCGGGGTCAGGCCGGCCGCCGCGAGCACGTCGCCGTACTTGGCGAAGGTGTTCGGGAAGAACGCGCGGACGACGTGGCCGAAGATGATCGGGTCGGAGACCTTCATCATCGTGGCCTTCAGGTGCACGGAGAACAGGACGCCCTCGGCCTTGGCACGCGCGACCTGGGCGGTGAAGAACTCGCGCAGCGCCGCGACACGCATGACGGCGGCGTCCACGACCTCGCCGGCCAGGACCGGGACGGACTCGCGCAGCACGGTGGTGGTGCCGTCGTCGCCCGCGAGCTCGATGCGCAGCGAGCCGGCCTCGCCGATGACGGCGGACTTCTCGGTCGAGCGGAAGTCGTCGACGCCCATGGTGGCGACGTTCGTCTTGGAGTCGGCGGACCAGGCGCCCATGCGGTGCGGGTGAGCCTTGGCGTAGTTCTTGACCGAGGCGGGGGCGCGGCGGTCGGAGTTGCCCTCACGCAGGACGGGGTTCACCGCACTGCCCTTGACCTTGTCGTACCGGGCGCGGACGTCCTTGTCCTCGTCGGTCTTCGGGTCGTCCGGGTAGTCCGGAAGCGCGTAGCCCTGCTCCTGGAGCTCGGCGATCGCGGCCTTCAGCTGCGGGATCGAGGCCGAGATGTTGGGCAGCTTGATGATGTTCGCGCCGGGAGTCTTGGCCAGCTCGCCGAGCTCGGCGAGCGCGTCATCGATACGCTGGTCGGCCTTGAGACGCTCCGGGAAGCCGGCGATGATGCGCCCCGCCAGGGAGATGTCACGGCGCTCGACCGTGACACCCGCGGTCGAGGCGTACGCCTCGATGACCGGCAGGAACGAGTACGTCGCCAGGGCAGGGGCCTCGTCGGTGTGCGTATAGATGATGGTCGAGTCAGTCACCGGGTGCTCCGCTCCACGTCTGCAACATTGCTTGACATCAAGATATCTCGTGACCGGCCCCCTCTCCACAGTGGCCCGCGCCCATTCCGGCGGAACCCGTCACTCCTGTCCGGCGGGGCGGTGGGTGCCGGGCCGTCTGCGCGCCTCGACCAGCCCGGACTCGTACGCGAACACCACCAGCTGGGCCCGGTCGCGTGCGCCCAGCTTGGTCATGGCGCGGCTGATGTGGGTCTTGGCGGTGAAGGGGCTGACCACCATGTGGACGGCGATCTCCTCGTTGGTCAGTCCCCTGGCCGCCAGCGCGGTCACCTCCCGCTCACGCCGGGTGAGCGCCTCCAGCCCCGGAGCGGTGGCACGGTCGGGGGGCCTGGAGACGAACTCGCCGATCAGCCGGCGGGTGATCCCGGGCGAGAGCAGGGCGTCGCCGCGCGCGGCGACCTCGATGGCGCGCAGCAGTTCGGCCGGTTCGGTGTCCTTGAGCAGGAATCCGGCGGCCCCGGCCCGCAGGGCGTCGAAGACGTACTCGTCGAGCCCGTAGTTGGTGAGGATCACGACGTGCACACCGGCGAGTGCCGGGTCGGCGGCGATCTCACGCGTGGCCTCGATGCCGGTCATGACGGGCATCTGTACGTCGATGAGCGCCACGTCCGGGCGGTGCCGGCGGACCAGTTCCACGCCCGCCCTGCCGTCGGCGGCCTCCCCGGTCACCTCGATGCCCTCCTCGGCGTCCAGCAGCGCGCGGAATCCCGCGCGCATGAGGGCCTGGTCGTCGACGATCACGACGCGGATCATCCGGCGGACCCCCGGGGCGGGAGGGGCAGCTCGGCACGGACGGCGAAGCCGCCCCGGGGCCGGGGCACGGTTTCGAGGGTGCCGCCGAGGGCGGTGACGCGCTCGCGCATGCCGGTCAGCCCGGTGCCGGGGGTGATCCGGTCGCCGGGCAGGCAGGGGCCCTCGTCCTCGACGGCGACCGTGAGCGCGGTGTCCGAGTAGGTGAGCCGTACCGCCGTCCCGGCCCGGTCGGCGTGCCGGGCCACATTGGTGAGTGCCTCCTGCACGATGCGGTAGGCCGCCCCGCCGACCGAGGGGGGCAGGGGCCGCTGGTCCCCCACGACGGCGACCGCGAGCGCGATGCCCGCGGCCCGCGCCCGCTCGGCGAGCTCGTCGATGCGGTCGAGGCCCGTGCAGGGGTCCACCACATCGGTGCGGAGCACCTCCAGCGTCGAGCGGAGTTCCCGCATCGCCTCGCCGCTCGCCTCCTGGATGGCCAGGAGCGCCGGCTCCACCTCGGTGCCGCGCTTGCGGGCGAGATGGACGGCGACCCCGGCCTGGAGCTTCACGATCGAGATGGAGTGGGTGAGCGAGTCGTGCAGTTCGCGGGCGATGCGCAGCCGCTCCTCGCCCGCCCGGCGCAGGGCGGTCTCCTCGCGGCTGCGTTCGGCGTCCAGGGCGCGCTGCTCGGTCTGGCGCAGATAGGCCTGCCAGTTCTTGTCGATGAGGCCCGTGACCCCCGCGCACAGGAACCAGCCGAGCAGGAGCAGCACACGCTCCGCGGTCTCCCGCACGTCCGGTCCGGCGAGCAGCAGCACCACGGTGTATCCGGCGAGGAACAGCGCCCCGACGGCTGCGCCCTGCGCCCGGTACCCGTTGCGCGCGGCGGCGTGGACGGCGACCACCACGGGCAGCGCCACCCAGCTCCCCGGGTGGGAGTGGACGGCGTAGGCGAACATGAAGAGCGTCGTCACGGCGAGCACCGTGCGCGGCGCCCGGCGGTGCGCGGCGAGCGCGAGGGAGCCGGCGGCGGCGAGCAGCAGGTCGAGCGCGCCGGGCGAGGACGCCAGGCAGGCGGCGGTGACCACGGCCGCGCCGATGGCCGCCGCGCCCGCCGTGTCCAGCAGTGTGCGCCGGCCGATGTCCCCCCGCATGAGCGGCACACTAACTCCCGTACGGCGGCGGGCGCGTCGTCCCGGAGGACGGGGTGTCCGCTACGCCCGGGGAAGTAGTGCGCGCGGGCTCCCGTCGCGACGGCGCAGCCCGGACTGCCTTCCGCCGTACGACGACCCGGCCGGGTGGGGCGGGCGAGCATCGCCGTCATGACAGGACCCTTCCGGTACACCTCGCCCGCACCGCCCAAGTCCGCCACCGGAGAGGTGGCCGGCGTCTACGAGCAGCTGGCCACCGACTTCGGCATCAAGGACGCCACGACCTTCGTCGTCCTCTCCGCCTCCCCTCCCCTGCTGACGGCCGCCTGGGCCCTGATGCGGGAATCCCTGCTGGCCGGACGTGCCTCGCGCACCGGGAAGGAGGTGGTCGCGGCGGGGGTCTCCCTGGCCAACCGGTGTCCGTTCTGTGTGACCGCGCACAGCGTGCTGCTGCACGCCACCGGTGACCACCGGCTCGCCGAGACGCTCCTGCGGGGGGAGCAGCCGAAGGACCCGGGCGAGCGGCACCTGCTCGCCTGGGGCAAGGACATGAGCGGGCCGAGGCCGTTCCCGGCGCACGAGACGGCCGAGTACGTGGGCACGGCGCTCGCCTTCCACTTCATCAACCGGGTGGTCTCCTCCCTGCTGACCGAGGTGATGCTCCCCGGCGGCGTCGAGCGATACCGGCTGGTGCGGAGCACCGCGGGCCGCTCCCTGGCCCGTACGGTGCGCCGCGAGCTCGAACCGGGCGCCTCGCTGCCGCTGCTCGGCACCGAGGGCGAGCCACCGTCCTGGGCTCCGGAGGGCCCCGTGGGAACGGCGTACGGGGCGCTGCGCACGGCGGCCCGCACGGGCGCGGGGCTGCTGAGCGAGGAGGACGCCGCGTTCGTACGGGACTCCGTGGCGGCCTGGGACGGTGTCACGCCCCTGCCCCTGGCCGCGGAACTGCCCTCGCGGGCGGAACGGCCGGGTGCCAGGCTGGCCCTGCTCGCGGCGCGTGCTCCCTACCGGATCACCGACGAGGACGTGGCCGCGTGGCATGTCCCGCCCCGGACGGACCACTGCCTGGTCCACCTCGTCGCGTTCGGCGCGATCTGTGCCGTCGAGCGCGTCGAGGCGCTCGTGCACACGGCGGCCGGGGAGCACGCGTGAACGCGGCGGAGGCGTGGAAGGGTCCCCTCGGCCGACACTGGGCCGCGCACGCCGAGCGGTACGACGCGATGCCGGCCCCCTTCGACGCGGCGCTCTTCGAAGCGGCGGCCCTGGGAGCGGCCGACCGGGTCCTGGACATCGGGTGCGGCAGCGGTGGGACCAGCCGGGCCGCCGCGCGGTTCGCGTCTTCGTGTCGCGCTCGCAGGGGCCACCGGTCCCGGACGCGACCCACGCCGCGATCGCGGACGTCTTCCGGCGCTACGAGACACCCGGGGGCGTCCTGCTGGGGGCCGGGATCTGAGTGGTCAGCGCCCGCCGGCCGCGCTGAGCGCCGGCGGCCGGTGCTCGAACCAGCGCCGGTCGGACTCCAGTTGGGCGGCGAGGGAAATGAGCCGGGCCTCGCTGCGGGAGGGGCCGAGGAGCTGGGCACCGACGGGCAGGCCGTCGCGTGTGAAACCCGCCGGGACGTTGACACCCGGCCAGCCGAGGACGTTCCAGGGCCAGGCGTAGGGGCAGGCCGCGGTCATGGAGAGGTCGGTGCGCCAGGCGCTGAGATGGTCGAACTCCCCCACGCGCGGCGGCGGGGCGGCCGTGGTCGGGGTGAGCAGCACGTCGTATCCGCGCCCGTCGCCGCCGCGCGAGGTGTCGAAGAACGCGCCGATCCTGGCGTGCTGGCGCACCTCCCGGGCGCGGGCGGCCCGGACGATCCGGCCGCCGAGCCGGGTCCCGGTGCGCAGGGCGCTGCGGGTGCGCGCGTCCAGGAGCCCGGGTTCCGGATGCAGTGCGGCGAGTTCGGCGATGCCCGCGGTGGCGCGGGGCACGAAGGAGAGGCCGATCAGCCCGTAGCGGGGGTGTGCCTCCTCGACGTGGTGGCCGAGCCGGGCGAGTGTCTCGGCGAGCGCGGTGACGGCCCGCAGGACCTCCGGGTGGGGCGCGTTGCGGGTGAGGGTGAGCGGGGGCCGCAGGGCGAGACCGATGCGCAGGCTGCCCGGGTCGCGGCGGGCCGCGGCGGACGCGTCGACGGCGGGCGGGCGGTGCGGGTCTCCGGGGTGCGGCCCGGCCGCCGCGTCCAGGAGGAGCGCGGCGTCGGCGACGGTGCGGGCGAGGGGTCCGTTGACGGTGAGGCCCTGGAAGGCGTCGCTGTGGGGGTGTACGGAGATCCGGCCGCGCTGCGGTTTGATTCCGACGAGGTGCGTCCAGGCGGCGGGGATGCGGATGGAGCCCGCGCCGTCCGAGCCCAGCGCGGCGGGGACGAGCCCGGCGGCCACGGCCGCCGCCGAGCCGCCCGACGAACCGCCGGGCGTGTGCGCGGTGTTCCAGGGGTTGCGGGTGACGCCGAAGGCGGGCCCTTCGGTGAAGGCCCACTGACCGAACTCGCAGGAGTTGGTCTTGCCGACGACGACGGCCCCGGCCGCCCGGAGCCTGCGCACCGCCTCGCTGTCGGCGGCGGCGGGCGGCAGCGCTCCGTCGCAGCCGAAGTAGGTGGGCATGCCCTCGACGTCGGTGTCGTCCTTGACGGCGACCGGGACCCCGAGGAGCGGCAGCCGCTCCCCTGCCGCGAGCCGCCGGTCGGCGTCGGCGGCCTCGGCGAGCGCGGCCTCGGTGCGCAGCTGGCGGAAGGCGTTGAGGGTGCGGCGGCTCGCCTCGATGCGTGCGAACGCGGCGGCGACCTGCGCGGTGGACGTGGTCCGGCCCTCGGCCAGTTCCCGGGCGCAGCCGGCGAGGCCGGGCGGTGGGGGCGGCTCGGCCGGACTGATCGGTCCGGTCCGCTCCATGGGGTCTGCCGAAGACATCGCCGTCGCCTCCTCGCGTCCGCCGGAGCACCGGCCCGCCCCGGGCCGCCCGAGCGGGGTCTACTGGAGAGTAACGAGGCGTGCGGGGCCACTCAAGCACGCCGCACGCGGAGCGGTGCCCGTCTCCCCCGCGCGTACGCCGGGGAGACGGGCGCCGTGGACCCGGAGGGACTACGGGTGTACGTGGATCTCGCCGATGCCCGAGCCGAGGCCCGCGCAGTGGGCGGTCGACTGCCCGGACTCGCCCGGCCTGAGCGTGACGTGGTCGCCGTCCACGTCGGGTGACCAGCCGCAGACCAGATGCACCCAGAAGGTCTGCGTGGCCGAGCCGTTGTTCCTGCACAGCGCGTAGCCGGTGTAATCGTCGATGGCGTGCTTGCCGGTGTGGCAGGACAGCCCCGGCGGGATGGCGGCGGGTGCGACGGCCACCGCGGCGGTGGCAGGCACCGCGAGTGCGACGGTCAGACCGGTGACGGCCGCGCCTCGCACGAGCGCGCGGACGGTGTCCCCCCTGAGCGGCTTCTTCATGGTCTCCCCTTCGATTCCGGTCGAGTTCCGGTGATCTTCACGGGCAGCCATCCCCCACGTTCCGTAGCCAAAAACAGCGCCGAACCTCACCCTCCGTACACTCGGTCCGCCGCGCAGGCAACCGCGCGCGGGCGTACGCTCGCCAATAGGGGTGAACCCCGCCCGCCAAGGCCCTGACCAGGGATGTTTCCGAGGAGGCGCCGTGACGAAACAGCGCACAGCCGCTCGCGCCGCCGCCTGCGCTTCGGTCGTCGTGCTCGCCGTCGCCGGTGGCACGGCGGCCCACGCGGACGACGACATCGAGTCGCTCCCCGCCGAGCAGATCGCCGACCGCTCACGCGAGGCGCTGCTCGACGTACGGTCCGTTCATCTGCGCGCCCAGGGGGACCTGGGGAAGGACCGGACGCCGATGACGGTCGATCTCACCCTGGACCGGGACGGCAACTGCGCGGGCTCCGTGGACCTCGGCACCGACCAGGGCTCCGTCGAGATCATCAAACGGGGCGACGCGGTCTGGCTGAAACCGGACGCGGACTTCTGGAAGAACCAGGTGCCGATCGGCGGCGCCGCCTTCGACGCCGTACTCGCCGGGCGGTTCATGAAGGGCGAGGCCTCGGACTCCAGGCTGGGCCCCGTCGTCCAGGCGTGCGATCTGGACACCTTCCGCGAGCTGGTCTCCGACAACTCCGGCACGGCCACCGGGACGTTCACCAAGGGGAAGGTGACGACGGTCGACGGCGTGCGCACGGTCCCGGTCACGCGGACCGTGCACGATCAGAGGCTGACGGCGTACGTGGACACGGAGGGCGAGCACCTGCCGGTCCGGATCACCGTGGCGGGCGACGGGGCGGACGCGGCCGTGGACTTCTCCGGCTTCGACAAGCCGGTGCCCACGGCCACTCCGCCCGCCGACGACACGGTGGACGTCAGCGCCGTGCTCGGCCGGGCTCCGTCCCAGTCCTGACGCCGGAGCTCAGCAGGGCGTACAGCACCAGCGACGTGGCCAGCCCGACCGCCCAGCCGTAGTCCGCCAGCGGCTTCAGGAAGGGGATCAGACCGTCGGCCGGGAACGGCCCCTTGCCCGGGGCGGAGTGGGAACCGCCCACCGCGAGGACGCCGCCGGCCACGAAGGCGGCCACGGCACGCCAGTTCCATCCGTGGGTGTACCAGTAGCGGCCGCCCGGCAGATAGAGGTCCGGGAGGTGGAGGACGGTGCGGCGGATGATCCAGTAGTCGGCGATCAGGATGCCGGCCACCGTGCCGAGCAGACCGCCGACGAGGCCCAGCCAGGTGAAGATGTACAGCTCGGGCGTCTCGGTGAGCTTCCACGGCATGATCAGGACACCGACGACACCGGTGATCAGCGCGCCTGTACGGAAGTTGATGAGCTTCGGCGCCAGATTGGCCAGGTCGTACGCCGGTGAGACGACGTTCGCCGCGATGTTCACGGAGATGGTCGCGACCAGCACGGTGATCAGCCCGAAGAGCAGCCCGAAGACGTTGTCGGTCTTCGCGACGAGCTGGACCGGGTCCCAGATGGCCTCCCCGTACACCGCCTGCGAGCCGGAGGTGACGAAGACGGAGAGCAGCGCGAAGAATGTCATCGTGGTCGGCAGCCCCAGCGACTGGCCTCGAACCTGGGCGCGTTGGCCGGCGCCGAAGCGGGTGAAGTCGGGGATGTTCAGGGAGAGCGTGGACCAGAAGGCGATCATGCCCATGAGCGAGGGGAAGAAGACCGGCCAGAAGTCCGCGCCCCAGCCGAGGGCCGACGGCTGGTCCAGGAGCGGGCCGAACCCGCCGGCCCTGGAGGCCATCCAGACCAGCAGGACGACCGCGCCGACGAGGACGAAGGGCGCCGCCCAGTTCTCGAAGCGGCGCAGGGTGTCCATGCCCCGGTAGATGATGGCGAGTTCCAGTGCCCAGAAGAGCACGAAGCAGAGCCAGAGCGTCCAGGGCTGCCCGCCGATCTCACCGGCCTGCGCCCAGCCGCCGAAGATCTTGCCCAGCAGCGTGAAGATGCCGACGCCGCCGATCCACGTCTGGATGCCGAACCACGCGCAGGCGACGGCCGCCCTGATCAGCGCAGGCAGGTTGGCGCCGCGCAGCCCGAAGGAGGCACGGGCCAGGACGGGGAACGGAATGCCGTACTTGGGACCCGCGTGCCCGGTCAGCAGCATCGGGGCCAGCACGATCAGGTTGGCCAGCGCGATCGTCAGCACGGCCTGCTTCCAGTCCATGCCGAGCGCGACGAGCCCGGAGGCGAGCAGCCAGGAGGGGATGTTGTGGGCCATCCCGATCCACAGGGCCGCGAAGTTGTACGTCGTCCAGGTGCGCCGCTCCAGCGGGACCGGCAGAAGGTCGTCGTTGACGAAGCGTGAGTCGTCGGGAACGGAACCGGGGGCGAGCCCGATCCGGCCCGAGGGGTCGGGTATCGGCTCCCCCGGGGTGGACGGTGGGACGGGAGGGACGGTAGCGGTCATCCTGGCTTGACCCTTCGCTCGGGAGAGGTGCCGTGCGGGGCGTGGGCGTGTGGTGCCCGGACCACCTGCCGGATGCGGGAGGGGTCAGGCGGAGAGCGCGGGGATGACCGTCGAGCCGTAGGCGTCGATCGTCGCCTCCCGCGCGTCGTGCATGTTGTAGACGGCGAACTGGTCGACGCCCAGGTCCCGCAGGACCTGGAGCTTCTCGACATGGGCCTCGGCGGGTCCCAGCAGGCAGAACCGGTCGACGATCTCGTCGGGGACGAAGGCCGTGTCCGGGTTCCCTGCGCGGCCGTGATGGCTGTAGTCGTATCCGGAACGCCCCGCGATGTACTCCGTGAGGGCCTCGGGCACCAGGCCGGAGTGCTCCCCGTACCGCGAGACGAGGTCCGCGACGTGGTTGCCGACCATGCCGCCGAACCAGCGGCACTGCTCGCGGGCGTGGTCCAGGTCCTCGCCCACATAGGCGGGTGCGGCAACGCAGATGGTCACGGAGTCCGGGTCGCGCCCGGCCTCGGCCGCGGCGTCGCGTACCGCCTTGACCATCCACTCGGTGAGGTAGGGGTCGGCCAGCTGGAGGATGAAGCCGTCGGCCTTCTGCCCGGCCAGCGCGAGGGCCTTGGGCCCGTACGCGGCCATCCAGACGGGCAGGCTGCCGTTCTTGACCCAGGGGATCTGGACGGGCTGGCCGTCGACGGTGGCCTCGCGCCCCTCGGCGAGGTCGCGGATCACGTCGATGGCCTCGCCCAGCCTGGCCAGGGTGTTGGGCTTGCGCCCGGCCACCCGCATCGCGGAGTCGCCGCGCCCGATGCCGCAGACGGTGCGGTTGCCGTACATGTCGTTGAGGGTGGCGAAGGTGGAGGCGGTGACCTCCCAGGTGCGGGTGCCCGGGTTGGTCACCATCGGCCCGACGGTCATCCGCTCGGTGTGCTCCAGGATCCGGCTGTAGATGACGAAGGGCTCCTGCCACAGCACGGCCGAGTCGAAGGTCCAGCCGTAGCGGAAGCCGTTGCGCTCCGCCCGGCGCATGAGTCCCACGACGGCGGAGGCGGGCGGGTCGGTCTGGAGGACGAGTCCGAAATCCATGACAGATGCTCCTGTTCGAAGTACTGACACATGGCGCGCGGGTGCCGATGCCGTGCCCGGAGCGGCGTCGATCCGCCCCCCGCGTACGCCGGACAGCCGGCGCACCCGGGCGGGGGGACAATCCTGGACCGCTTCCCGGCCTTTGGGAAGGGGGAGTCTACGCGCGAAGCATTCGCGTACGGGGGAGCATCGGGCAAGGACCTTCCGAGTCGCCCGACGGGTGATCAGAAACGCCCCGGGGAGCGCGGCACGGGCTCAGGCGCTGCCCGGGGAGGAGCCCGTGGGCGTCACAGGTACTGGCTGAGACCCCGCGGCAGATACGTCCCGTGGCCCGCGTGCCCCACGTACGCGCGGTCCTTGATGACCGGGACCCCGCGTGACAGCACCGTCTCCACCCGTCCCGTCACCCTCTTGCCCTCGTAGGCGGAGTAGTCGACGTTCATGTGGTGCGTCTCGGCGGAGATCGTCTGCTCCGCGCCCGGGTCGTAGACCACGATGTCGGCGTCGGCTCCGGGGGCGATGGTGCCCTTCTTCGGGTAGAGCCCGAACATCCTGGCCGGGGAGGCGCAGGCGATCTCGATCCAGCGCCTGCGGGTGATGTGGCCGTCCACGACAGCCTGGTGGAGGAGGTCCAGCCTGTTCTCCACGCCCGGCATGCCGTTGGGGATCTTGGAGAAGTCGCCCCGGCCCAGCTCCTTCTGGCCGGAGAAGCAGAACGGGCAGTGGTCGGTGGACACGACCTGGAGCTCGTTGTTGCGCAGCCCGCGCCAGAGCGCCTCCTGGTGCTCCCGGGGGCGCAGCGGGGTCGAGCAGACGTACTTCGCGCCTTCGAAGTCCGGCTCGGCGAGGTTGTCCGTGGAGAGGAAGAGGTACTGCGGACAGGTCTCGCCGAACACCGGGAGTCCCTTGTGGCGGGCGCTCGCGATCTCGGCGACGGCCTCGTCCGCGGAGACGTGCACGACATAGAGTGGCGCCCCCGCGACCCGGGCGAGCTGGACGGCGCGGTGCGTGGCCTCGGCCTCCAGGGCCACCTTGCGCACGTCACCGTGGTAGCGCGGGTCGGTGCGGCCCTCGGCGAGTGCCTGCTCGACCAGGACGTCGATGGCGATGCCGTTCTCGGCGTGCATCATGATCAGGCCGCCGTTGCCGGAGGCCCGCTGCATGGCGCGGAGGATCTGGCCGTCGTCGCTGTAGAAGACGCCCGGGTAGGCCATGAAGAGCTTGAACGAGGTGATGCCCTCGGCGACCAGACGGTCCATCTCCTTGAGCGAGGACTCGTTCACATCGGAGAGGATCATGTGGAAGCCGTAGTCGATGGCGCAGTTGCCGTCGGCCTTGGCGTGCCAGGCGTCGAGCCCTTCACGCGGCGAGCGGCCCATGCTCTGGATGGCGAAGTCCACGATGGTGGTGGTGCCGCCCCACGCCGCGGCCCGGGTCCCGGTCTCGAAGGTGTCGGCGGCGTAGGTCCCGCCGAACGGCATCTCCATGTGGGTGTGGGCGTCGACGCCCCCGGGGATCACGTACTTGCCCGTCGCGTCGATAACTGTGTCGGCGGTCCACCCGTGGCTCTCCGGAGTGGCGAGGGCGACGACGCGTCCGCCGTCGACGAGCACGTCCACGTGGAGTTCGTCGGATGCGGTGATGACCAGGCCGCCGGTGATCAGAGTGCGTGTCACAACTCGTCTCCATTCGCGTCGGTACGCAGACCGCCCGGACCGACCGGCCCGGCCGGTCTCCTCGGCGCACCGGGAGTCCGTCCGGGGACCGGGCGGGCTGCCGTTCGGGCCGCCCCCGGGGGTGCGCGGGCACGCCCGGGCGGGCGGTGCGGGCGCCGCCCCGAGTGGCGCGCTCCGGCAGATCCTTCCACACGGAGCCGCGCCGGTCCGTGTCCCACGACGCCGTGCGCCGACATCGCGAGGGGGCCAATCCTGGACCGCTTCCCGCTCCTTGGGAAGGGGGCGCCGTCGCGGTGTCCCGGGGTCCGGGCTCCCGTGTGAACACGGGGCGTACTCCGGCGCGGACGCCGGGCGCGCGTCAGGCGCCGGGGTGGGCGGACCGACGCAGCTGCCGGAAGCCCCGGTCGTAGTAGACGAGGGGGTCGCCCCGGCCGGGCAGGACGTGCCGGACGGCGCCGACCAGGATGATGTGGTCCCCGGCCGGGTGACGGGCGTGCACCGCGCAGTCCAGGACCGCGAGCGCGCCCGCGACGGCGGGGAACAGCCGCGGGGTGGGCGCGGTGTCCTCGCTGCGGAACTTGTCCCCGCCGGAGCGGGCGAACCGGGTGGCCAGCGCGCTCTGATCGTCGCGCAGGAGACTGACGGCGAAGCCCTGGCACTCGCTGAACACCTGGTACGAACTCGATGTCCTGGCCAGGCACACGAGCACCAGCGGGGGGTCCATGGAGACGGAACAGAACGAGGTGGCGGTGAACCCGCGCGGGGCTCCTTCGGCGTCCCATGTGGTGACGACGACGACCCCGCCCGCGAGCCGGGCCATGGCGGCGCGGAAGTCCTCGCCGGCCGGCGGGGACTCCGGTGCCGCGGTACTCCCCCGGTCGGTGCGGTTCACGGCAGGACCACCACCTGCGCGGCGTAGTTGAGTCCCGCCCCGAAGCCCACGAGGAGGGCGGTGTCGCCCGAGGAGACCTGCTGGGAGGCGAGCATCGACTCCAGGGCGAGCGGCACGGAGGCCGCGGAGGTGTTCCCGGAGCGTGTCACGTCGCGTGCCACCGCGGTTCTGCCGGTCAGGCCCAGCCGCTCGGACATGAGGTCGATCATCCGGAGGTTCGCCTGGTGCGGCACGAAGGCGTCGAGCTCGCCCGGTGCCGTGCCGGCCTCCTCCAGCGCCCGTGCCGCGGCCGGGGCGACCTCGTCCATGGCCCACCGGAAGACGCGACGGCCGTCCATCCGCATCCAGGGCCGCTCCCCCGGGCCTGCGGAGGTGGTGCCGGGGCCTGCCCAGGGTGCGGTCATCCGCAGGGCGTCGCCGTGAGCGCCGTCCGCCCGCCGTACGACGGGGCCGATGCCCGGTGCGGCGGAGTCGCCGACGACGGCCGCGCCCGCACCGTCCGCGAAGAGGAAGGAGATGGTGCGGTCGGTGGGCTCCACGATGTCCGTCATGCGTTCGGCCCCGACGACCAGGACCCGGCGCGCGCTGCCCGCCCTGACCGCGTCGGACGCCAGGGCGAGCGCGTGGCAGAAGCCGGCGCAGGCGCCGGAGAGGTCGAGGGCGGCTGCCGCCCGTGCGCCCAGCTCGTGGGCCACGCGCACGGCGAGCGGCGGGGTCTGCACGAGGTTGGACATGCTCGCCACCAGGACGAGGTCGACATCGGCGGGCGGAGTGCCCGCCTGGGCCAGGGCCTTCTCGGCCGCCGCCGCCGCCATCACCGGCAGGCTCTCGTCGGGGGCGGCGAAGCGCCGCTCGACGATGCCGCTGCGGGTCTCGATCCACTCCTCGCTGGAGTCGATGAGCCGGCAGATCTCCGCGTTGCCGACCACCCGGCGCGGCCGGTATCCGCCGATCCCGAGCAGCGCGCTGTGGCGCGTCCCGGCCGTGCTGATGGTCCATGGCATAGCCGTCTTCCTCCCTCTCGGCTCCGGCGCCGCGGTCCGGACGCCCTGCCGGGCCCAGCGTCGGGGCGGGCGGTGGAGAAGTCCTCGAACCCCGCTCAGGGCTCGTGGGAGGCCCTGGGCGCAGTGCGCCGAGGGGCTCGTGGAATGCCCCGGACGCAGTGCGCCGCGGGCGTCGGACGGGTACCGTCCGACGACACTCCGGCCAGCAGGAACAACCCTGTGTCGCAAGGCCGTTCGACGTACACTGACCTTCGTCCGGGGGGAGCCACTGTGATACGGCTGATCATCGCTGAGCACGTACCCATGCTGCGCGGGGCCCTGGTGGCCCTGTTGCAGATGGAGCAGGACTTCCACGTCGTGGCGGAGGCCGGCCGCGCGGAGGACATCCTCCTGACCGTGCTGGAGTTCCGCCCCGACGTCGCGGTGATCGACATCGACCTTCCCGGCACCGACGGGCTGGAGGCGGTGGCGAAAATCCGCTCGTGCCTGCCCTCCTGCCGGCTTCTGATCATCACGGGGCACCCCGCCACGGCGACCCTGCTGCGGGCGCTCGGGGTCGAGGTCGACGGTTATCTGCTCAAGGACGCGCTGCCGAGCGATCTGGCCCGGGCGATCCGCAAGGTGGTGGCCGGGCAGCGGGTCATAGATCCGCAGCTCACCCTCTCGTCCTGGGACAGACCGTTACCCAGGCTGACGCCCCGCGAGGCGACGATCCTGCGCCTCACCGCCGGCGGCGAGGACGTGCAGAACATCGCCCGGGAGCTGCATCTGAGCACCGGAACGGTCCGCAACCACCTCACGGCGATCGGCCGCAAGCTCGGCGCGCGCAACCGGGTGGACGCGGTGCGCATCGCGCAGGAGAACCGCCTCATCTGACCCCGGGTCAGCCGGCGTCGCCCCGGCCCTCCCGCTCGTCCGTGAGCGCGCGCTCGTACACCCTGAGGGTGTCGATGAACGTCCTGCGCTCGGCGGGACTCAGCGGTTCGAGGGCGGTACGCCAGGCCCGCACGCCGTTCCCCAGCCAGCCGCGCACCGCCTCCACGTACTCCCCGGAGATGCCGACGATCCTGCGGCGCCGGTCGGCCGGGTCGCTGTCGCGGTCGACCACGCCGTAGCCGTTCAGCTCGCCCACGAGCAGGCTGACGGTGGCAGGCGCGACCTCCAGGCGGGTCGCGAGCTCGGTGACGGAGAGCGGTCCGTCGAAGTACAGATAGGCCAGCAGCGACAGGTGGCGCGGCGCGAGGTTGTACTTCTCCAGCTGCGGCGGCACCGGTGTGCGCTTGGTACGGGCGACGACGCGCGGCATCAGCAGCAGCAGCGTGCGGACCCCGTCGTCGACCCCGAGGTCGTGCGAGGGGTCGGCTCCGGTCCGGTCGGCGCTTGACATGACACACCCCCCGGAATAGCTTTGTTTTGAAAGCAAAGCTATTCGCTCCACTCTCCCCTGCAGCTCGAGCCTACCGGAGGGCCGACCCATGACGGTGGAACATCTGGCCGTATCACCACCGCCGCCGCAGTACAGCCCGAAGCGGTGGGCCACGCTGGCCGTGACCCTGTTCGCCGTCTTCATGGACATGGTGGACAACACCGTCCTCAACGTCGCGCTGCCCGCGGTGCAGCGCGACCTGGACGCCTCGTCCTCGCAGCTGGAATGGTCCGTGGCCGGATACACGCTGGCCTTCGCGGCCGCGATGATCACCGGCGCCCGGCTCGGCGACCAGCTGGGCCGTCGCCGCATCTACCTGATCGGCCTCGGCGCCTTCGTCGCCACCTCGGCGCTGGCGGGCGCCGCCGTCAACGCGGAGATGCTCATCATCGCCCGTGTCCTCCAGGGCGTCGCGGCGGCCCTGATGGTGCCCCAGGTCCTGGCGATGCTCCAGGTCGACTTCCCCAAGTCCGAGCGGCCCAAGGCGATGTCGCTCTACGGGATGTCGCTCGCCGTCGGAGGCATCGGCGGCCCGCTGCTCGGCGGCATCCTGCTCCAGGCAGACCTGTTCGACCTGGGCTGGCGGCCGGTGTTCTACATCAACGTGCCGGTCGGCCTGATCGCGCTCGCCGCCGCCGCCTACCTCACCCGGGAGTCGCGCGCCGACGCCCGGGAGTCCTTCGACATCCGCGGCACCCTGCTCGCGACCGCGGGACTGGTCAGCCTGCTCTATCCGCTCGTCCAGGGACGGGAACTGGGCTGGCCGTGGTGGACCTTCGCCCTGATGGTCGCCTGCCCGGTCCTCCTCTGGCTCTTCGCCGTCTACGAGCGCCGGGTGGCCGCCCGGGGCGAGTCCCCGATCATCGACCCGGAACTCCTGCGCCACCGCAGCTCGGTGGGCGGACTGCTGGTCGCCGTCCTGTTCTTCTGCGGCATGGCCTACCAGGTGGTGCTGACGGTCCACCTCCAGACGGCCGAGGGCTACTCCCCGCTGCGTACGGCGGTGGCGCTGGCCACCTTCACCGTGGGCGTGGGAATCGGATCGGCCATCGCTCCCCAGCTGATGCCCCTCGGCCGCAAGGTCGTGCTCCTGGGCTGCGCGGTCATCGCCGTGGGCATGGGCATCGTGACCTGGACCGTCGACCACTGGTCCGGATCGCTGGAGTGGTGGCACCTGGTCCCCGGCATGGTGATCTCCGGTGTCGGCCTCGCCATGGTGGCCGGGACCCTGCTGACGATCGTGCTGGCGAAGATGCCCAAGTCGTCGTCGGGAGCCGCCTCCTCGCTGGTCAACACGGCCATCCAGGTCGGCGCGGCGACCGGTGTCGCGATCGTGGGCACCGTCTACTTCACCCTGCTGGAGGACCACCACTCCCCCGTCGACTCCGCGGTGACCGGGCTGCTGACGGTCGTCGGGCTCTACGTACTCGCCGGGCTGCTCGCCTTCGTCCTGCCTCCGGGCCGGGTCGACATGAGCGAGCTCGAATCCGACGAGGACGACGAGGACGACGAGGCTGGCGACCGGCCCGGAGCGGCCGTGCCGACCGGGGTCGCCCCGCCGGGGGCCTGACCCCGACGTACCTACCGGCCGGCAGGAACCTCTGCCACCCGTGCCCCGCCGCGAGCGCTCGCGGCGGGGCACCGGGCTGTCCGCGCTCCCTCGACCACCTCTCGAGCACGCTCCGCGACGGTGAGCCGCACATCGGCTTCCACGAGAGGACACACCAATGCCCGCTTCACCCGCCAAGAGATCCGGCCGCCGCTCACTCGCCGCGCTCGCCGGTGCGCTCGCACTCGTCGCGACGGGGTCGATGGCCGCCTGGGGACAGCCGTCCACGGCCGGCCCCCGGACGGGCGCGGGACCGCTCACCAATCTGGACTTCCTGCTCGGCGACTTCAGCTGCGCCTACACCGACATCACCCTTCCCGAACCGACCACGGTCACGGTGGGGTGGAAGACCGCGAAGACCCTTGACGACGCATTCTACGAAATGGTCCTGACCGGCAGCACTCCTCGTTTCGAGGGGCGCTGGGTGTTCGGCAGGAACGCCATCGACGACGAGTTCCTCACCTTCTACTGGGACACCTGGGGCAATACCGGCCACGCGGTGTCGCACGGCTGGAAGTCCGGCATGATCCGCTTCCAGGGCCCGTATGTCACACCCGCCGGTCACGCCGACAGCAAGGACGAGTTCCGCATCGTCGACGCGGACCGCTTCACGGACGATGCCTACATTCGCTTCCCCGGTCAGAGCTGGAAGCAGATCAGCCATGTGGACTGCCGCCGGAACTGACGCTTCCGATTCACCCCTGCCGCTTCGGACCAGCCAGAACGCCACGGAAGCCCCCGCACCGTAATCGGAGCGGGGGCTTTCTTTTCGTCCGGCTCCCTCCTCCGAAAAATTAACGTTACATCCCCCTTCCCAGTCACGCGCAGGGGTGTCATATTTCACACTTGAGGCCCTGCGAATACCAGGGACCGGTTCGGTGCGGCATTCTTCGATTGGCTGGAAACAGCTCAACCCGAACGACCATCGGGCCACACGTGAATAATTAACGGGTACATTCATGACGGATTCACTGTGAGGATTCACCCGCCTCTGCAAGGCTCCGGTTGGCATTTCCGAACAGGGGGCCTAGCTATGGACATCGAAATATTAGGACCGCTCGACGTACGCCTCGACGGCACATCAATAGTTCCGAGTGCCGGCAAACCCCGCCAGATACTGGCGCTTCTCGCGCTCAGGGCAGGACGGATCGTCCCCGTACCCGTCCTGATGGAGGAGATCTGGGGAGACCGGATACCCCGCAGCGCCCAGACCACGCTGCAGACCTACATCCTCCAGCTCCGTCGCAGGATCGACGCCGCACGCCCCGGCTCACGGCGGCCGGCGGCCAAGGACGTCCTGTCCACGCGGTTCGGCGGCTACCAGCTGAGCGAGCCGGTCGGCAGGTGCGACGCGGGGGACTTCCAGCGCCTCACCGCACAGGGCAGCGCCGCCCTGGAGCGGGGCGAGGCGGGCCGCGCCGCCGAACTGCTGGGCAGCGCGCTCGGTCTGTGGCAGGGGCCGGCACTCGTGGACGTACCGACCGGAAGCGTCCTCGCCACCGAGATCCTTGGCATCGAGGAGGCCAGGGCAAGGGCGATCGAACTACGGGTGGAGGCCGATCTGCGGCTCGGCCGGCACTCCGAACTCATCGGGGAGCTGCGCACGCTGGCGGCCCGGCATCCGCTGCACGAGACCTTCCACGCGCAGCTGATGATCGCGCTGTACCGCTCCGGGCACACCTGGCGGGCCCTGGAGGTCTACCAGCAGTTGCGCACCACCCTCGTCGGCGAGCTCGGCGTCGAGCCGTCCGGCCGGATCAGAACGCTGCACCAGCAGGTGCTGAACGGGAGTCAGGACCGCCCGCTCTCGAACTCCCACGCGGGACACGCCTACGAACTGGACCTGACCCGCCCGTAGACCCGCTCCCCCGCCCGGCAGGGCGCCGGAATGCCGGCGCCCTGCCGGGCACCCCTCTCCGCGGGTCCCGCCGGTGCGGCGGCGGGACCCGCGGAGAGGATGAGACGCACGGGAAGGAGCGGAACCGCCGGGCAGGCGGTTCCGCTCCTTCGTCCCCCGCCGGCCGGCGGGTGGGCACTCAGGGCCTGACGATCACCTGGGTGGTGTCGAGCCGTATCTGCGCCCCCTGGCCGAAGAGCCGGTTCCCGGGGAGGCTCTCCTCGTCGAGGAACGTCTGCTCCACGGGCTCGCCGCGGCGCGGGTCGAAGTAGAAGTCCTGCCTGTCCTTGAGCCTGACCAGGGCGGTGCCGTCGCTCACGCCCGGCTTCGCCCCGTCCAGCAGGCTGCCGAGGGCCATCCCGCAGGTGATCTGATCGAGCGTCAGTCTCTCCTCCGTGCCACCGTGGTCGAGCGTCATGTACTTCCGGTCGAAGGCCCGTGTGCCGATCCTGTCGGTGCCGAGCTTCCGCACCCCGTCCACGTACCAGCCGACCCGCTTGCCGCCCTGGTCGATGCGTACCTCCAGGTCGTGCATCCGTCCCGGCCGGGTGGTGCCGACCGGTATCGCGTAGCCGTACGAGGCGTAGTCGGCGGTCTCGCTCGGCAGGCGCTCGTAGATGGCGTAGATCGTGTCGTTGGTCACCGAGAAGTCGGCGATGGCCTGCGACTCGAAGTCGGCGGTGATGAGCGCGATGGAGGCCAGCCGTATGTCGGACGCCGGGTCCTCGACGGTGGCTCCGAACGGGTTCTCGGTGCCGAAGGTCCGGCCCGCCACCCGGTGCGCGCAGCTGATGGAGCCGGTGGCGGGGACGTCGAAGCCCGGGACGCCCTCGGCCGTGTAGCGGTTGGGGAAGGCGATCCACTTGATGTGGTCGTCCGCGCCCTCCGCGCCCTCCGGTCCCACGCTGCGCGCGTACGCCGGGTCGCCGGTCTTCGGGTTGACACCGGTGGGTACGACGTCGAGCACACCTCCGGAGGTGGTGACGACCGCGTCCCCCTCGGGCCATTCGGCGTCGCCGAGGACCATCCAGTTGCCGTCCTCACCGGTGCTGAACCCGCTGTCGTACCGGTCCTGGAAGAGGACCTGCGGTCCCCGTGTGCTCGCCGCCGACTGCGCGGTGGTGGCCGGCAGCAGCGCCGCCACCGCCGCTCCGGCCACCAGCGCGTACGCCACTCCGCGTCCTGCTCTTCGCCGTGCCACTACTGCCCCCTGTGTCGTCGGTGTCCTGGCGCGTCACCGTGGCCGCCGGGGCCGGATTTTCCCTGGAGTACGGCTACTGCGCCGGCTTCGACGGCTGCTCGACCGGCGCTCCAGCGCGGGCGCCGATGGTGGCACCGAGTCAGTTCCCCCCTGTCAGGAAGGACCCCGGACATGGAACGACAGCCCGATCCGCTGCTCGAGGTGAGCGAGGAGATCGCCACCGCTCTGGCGGAGCACCGTCCGGTGGTGGCACTGGAATCGTCGCTCATCACCACCGACCCCTCGTCCGAGACCGCCTCGCTGATCGAGAAGGCGGTGCGGGACGCGGGAGCGGTACCGGCCACCATCGGAATCGCCGGAGGGAAGCTGGTCGTCGGTCTGACGGACACCCTCATCGAGCGTTTCGCGACCACCAAGGGCATTCCGAAGATCAGCTCGCGGGACATCGGCGCCGCGCTGGCGGGCGGCGGACTGGGCGCCACCACGGTGGCGGGCACCATCGTGATCGCCGAGCGCGCCGGCATCCAGGTGTTCACCACCGCGGGCATCGGCGGGGTGCACCGGCGGGGCCAGGACACCCTCGACATCTCCCCCGATCTGCTCCAGTTCCGCCGCACCCGGATGACCGTGGTGTCGGGCGGGGCCAAGAGCATCCTCGACCACCGGCTGACCGCGGAGTACCTGGAGACCGCGGGCATCCCGGTGTTCGGCTACCGCACCGACAGGCTCCCGGCCTTCGTGGTGCGCGAGGCCGAGGTGCCCGTGACGCGGATGGACGACCTGCGCACCGCCGCCCGTGCGGCCGAGGCGCACTGGCAGGTGAACGGGCCGGGCACGGTCCTGCTCACCAGCCCCATCGACGAAGCGGACGCGGTGGACGGCGCGCTGGTCGAGGCGGCCATCGCCGACGCCCTCGACCGGTGCGACCGGGACGGTGTCGTGGGCAACGCGGTCAGCCCGTACCTGATGAAGGCGCTGGCCAAGGCGTCGGACGGGCTGATGCCCAGGGCCGGCCGCTCGCTGCTGCTGAGCACCGCCCGGGTCGCCGGGGAGTTCTCCGTCGCCCTGAGCGCCGTACAGGCCGAGCGGTGACCGCTCCCGCGGCGGCCGGCGGGGTGATCCTGGACCTGGACGGGACGCTCGCCGACACCCCCTCGGCCATCGCCGCCATCACGACCGAGGTCCTGGCGGCGTCCGGCACCCGGGTCTCCCACGAGGCGGTCCTGGCCACGGTCGGACGCCCGCTGCCGGCGTCCCTGGCCGGTCTGATGGGCCTGCCCGTCGACGACCCCAGGGTCACCGAGGCGACCGAGGAGTACGGGAAGCGGTTCGGCGCCCATGTGCGGGAGACGGGACCGGGGTTGCTCTACCCCGGTGTCCTCGACGGCCTGGAGCGGCTGTCCCGGGCGGGCTTCGGGCTGGCCCTGGCGACCTCGAAGGTGGAGAAGGCCGCGCACGCCATCGCGGCGATCACCGGCCTGGACGCCTGGCTGGCGGCCGTCGCGGGCGACGACAGCGTGCCGCACGGCAAACCGGCTCCGGACATGGCCCTGTACGTCGCGGGGTTGCTGGGGCTGCCGCCCGGGAGGTGTGTGGTGATCGGCGACGGGGTGCCCGACGCCGAGATGGGGCGGGCCGCCGGGATGGGCGTCATCGGCGTCTCGTACGGCGTCTCCGCCCCGGAGGAACTGAAGCGGGCCGGGGCCGGCACGGTCGTGGACTCCTTCCCCGCGGCGGTGTCCGCCGTACTGGAGGGCCACAGGTGACCGCGCACCGGGAACCGGGCCCCGCGCAACCGAATCCCACGAGGAAAGGGGCGGCTCCGATGCCGCGCAGAACATTCGTCTCCCGGCACGGCCTGCTCCTGGCCGCCGCCGCTCTGGGCACCGTCATGACCACGCCGGGCACGGCGACCGCCGGGCGGCGCGGCCACGACTACCACCGGGTCTGGGACGACTTCGCCGACGGCTTCGTGGCCGACGGCCCCGACGCCCGCTGGTTCCATGTGGCCGGGGGGCCGTACCGGGCCGACGACGGGATCGTCACCACCCGCAGGGGCGAGCTCTCGGTGCGGGCGCGCGGCACCCACCCGGAGACCGGCGAGCCCGCGTTCACCCAGACCATCCCCGCCGACAACCCGATCGGGATGCCGGGCTCGGGCGACCACGCCAAGTTCATCGCGTACACCAGTCACACCGCGACGAGCGGCCACCCCGGCTTCGACGCCCATCACGGACACGAGCTGCTCTTCGAGACCCGGCTCACCGGCCGCACCCACGGCACCGGGGGCCACCCGTTCGGTGACGCGGTGCGCGATCCGGAGGACGATCTGCGCCTGGCGTCCGCGATGATGCTGACCACCGATCCGGAGACGTCCGTCTCCTTCGACTTCGTCGTCACCAACAAGCGGATCTACGCCTGGTACGGCCGTCCCACCTTCATGCGCGGCGAGCTGGGCGACTACGCCTCGTTCGCGCACACGGTGCCGCTGGCCACACGCCGGCCCGAGGACGTCCACGACTTCGGCATCGCCTACGACCGCTCCGCCGGCGTGGTGCGCTGGCTGCTGGACGGCCGGGAGGTGTTCAGGGTGGACCGCATCGGCTTCCGGCTGGACCGGGCGACGGCGACGCTCGACGAGGGCGGCGAGGAGACGCTGATCCGGCCTCGGCAGCTCAACCCCGGCATGGGGCTGCTGACCCTGCTGGACGCCTCCTGGCCGACCGGCCGGGGGCTGGTGCGCCTCTCGTCCCGTACGCACACGACGTACTACCGGCCCTCGGTGGGCGAGCCCGAGGAACAGGACTTCGCCGACGAGCTGAGCACGGACGCGGGGCGGCTCTTCGGGCAGGGCGCGTCCTTCCGGCTCGGTCCGTACAAGGTCTCCAGCAGGCGCCTTCGATGACCCCCCTGGAGGTCGTCGGGGTGTGGCGACTCGCCTCGTACACGGAGCTGGACGAGGACGGGTCGACGGTCGCGGGCCCTCTGGGCGAGGCGCCGGAGGGGCTGCTGATCTACACCGCGGACGGTCATGTCGCGGTGAGCATGATGAAGACGGGTGACGGCCCGGCCCAGGAGACCTTCATGGGGTACTCGGGCCGGTGGCGGCTGGCCGGCGACGAGATGACCCACGAGGTCGTCGTCAGCGCGCATCCGCGGATGGCGGGCACCCGGCAGGTGCGCCGGGCCGCGCTCGACGGCAGGACGCTGTCACTGCGCGGCACCGCCGTGAACCCGGTGGGCGGCCGGGCCCCCGAGCGCGTCCTGACCTGGCGGCGCGCCCGCGACGAAGACACACGACAGCGCGAGAAGGAGTAGGCCTGTGCCCCGATACGTGGATGCCCCCGAGGGCTGGTGGCAGGAGTTCGTCATGGCCGATCCGCCGAGGACCGCGAAGGCCTCGGTGGTACGCAAGGACGGCAGCCCGCACGTCGTCCCCGTCGGCGTCATCATGGACGGCGAGGACATCATCTACACCTGCCAGAAGGACAGCGTGAAGGGCCGTTCCCTCCAGCGGGACGGCCGGATCGCGATGCTGTGGGACGACGAACGTCCGCCGTTCTCCTTCGTGCTGGTGCGCGGGCGGGCGACGCTCAGCGAGGACGTGGACGAACTGCGGGCCTGGACCGCCCGCATCGGCGGCCGCTACCACGGGCGGGCGCGCGAGGAGGAGTTCTCCGACCGCTTCACGATCCCCAACGGTGTGGTCGTGCGGGTCAAGGTCGAGTCGGTCGTGGCCAAGGTGAATCTGTCGGAGACGGTGAACGTCGAGAACCGGTGACCGGCCACACGTGAGGCGGCGGAGGGGAACAACTCCCCTCCGCCGCCTCGGTGTCGTGGCGCGGCCCGCTCATCCCCCCGTGGAGTACACGTCGTCGGCCGGGGCGCGCCGCGCGGTGGTGCGGAGATGGTCGACCTGCTGCCAGCCGTCGCCGTAGATCGCGTCGCGCATCGCGGGGAAGCGGAGGAAGTCGTGCGGGAAGCCCGGTGCCACCCGGCTGACCCGGTCCAGGCGTTCCAGCCACTCGTCCTCCAGGACCGCGTCGACGGCGGCCAGGTTGTCGGCGAGCTGCTCCTCCTTGGTCGCGCCGAGGAGGGGGACCACGTTGCCGGGCCGGGACAGCAGCCAGGCGAGCGCCACCTGTGCGGGGCTGAGGCCGGCCTCCTCGGCGACGCGCACGGTCTCCTCCACGACCTCGTCCCCCGGGCCCCTGCCGCCCTGCCCCCAGGCCACATGGTCCAGCCGGCCGCCCTCGGACCGCAGGTACTTGCCGGTGAGCCGGCCGTCGGCGAGCGGCCCCCAGGCGAACACCGGGAGGTCGAAGGCGTGTGCCATGGGAAGGAGTTCACGCTCGACGGTGCGTTCGAGCAGGTTGTACCTGATCTGAAGTCCGGCGAACGGAGACCAGTCGCGCAGCTCGGCCATGGTGTTGGCCTGGGCCACCTCCCAGGCGGGCCAGTCGGAGACGCCGACGTAGAGCACCTTGCCCGCGCGCACCTGGTCGTCGAGGGCGCGCATCACCTCGGGCACCGGGGTGAGGGTGTCCCGGGCGTGCACCCAGAGCATGTCGAGCCGGTCGGTGCCCAGCCGGCGCAGGCTGGCCTCCAGGGAACTCACCAGGTTCTTGCGGTGGTTGCCCGCGGAGTTCGGATCGCCCGGCCGTGTCTGCATCGTGTACTTGGTGGAGAGGACGAACTGGTCCCGGCGCCCGGCCAGCAGCTTGCCGAGCGTCGTCTCCGCCGATCCGTCGCCGTACTCGTCGGCCGTGTCGATGAAGTTGCCCCCGGCGTCGGCGTACTGCCCGAGGATGCGCTCGTGCACCGCCCCGGGCAGCTTCCAGTCGTCGCCGAAGGTCATCGTGCCGAGCGCCAGCCGGGATATCCGGACACCGGTCCTGCCCAGCAGCGTATGGCGCACGGCTCAGTCCTTCCGGGACAGGACGACCAGCGGGATCTGGCGCTCGGTCTGCGCCTGGTAGTCGGCGAAGGCCTGGACCTCGGAGGACGCCTCGGCGAAGAGGCGCTCGCGCTCCTCGCTGCCCGGCGGCACCTCGCGGGCGACGGCGGAGTAGATCTCGTCGCCGGACTCGACGGTGACCTTCGGGTCGGCCTTGACGTTGTGGTACCAGGCCGGGTGGGTGTCGGCGCCGCCGTTGCTGCCGAAGATCAGCAGACTGCCGTCGGGCTGGGCGAAGTAGAGCGTGGGCACCGTGCGGGCCTGGCCGGACTTCGCGCCCCGGGTGGTGAGCAGGATGAGCGCCGCGCCCTCGAAGGGGCCTCCGACCTTGCCCCCGTTCTCCCGGAACTGCTGGATGACCTGAAGGTTGTACGCACCCGGGTCGCCCTCGGCGGGTGCGGTGGGCGCGGGGTCGAACTGCACAGGAGCCATGGGGGACTTCCTCTCGCTCATGACATGCGGAGCACTTCTGCGGCGTGGTCTGCGCCGAGCCTAAGCGGAAAAACTTCCACTTCGCAAGGAACTGCCTCGCGAGCCGCTGGAGCGGCGGAACTATGCTCACGCCATGCCCGCAACACCCGAACGCGCCGACGCGGCGCGCAACCGCCGCCGTATCCTCACCGCCGCGGCCCGCATGGTGGCGGACGGGGACGTGGAGCGCCTGGCACTGGACGAGGTGGCCAGGGCCGCGGACGTGGGGGTCGGCACGGTCTACCGGCGCTTCCGTGACCGCGCGGGCCTCGTCTTCGCCCTGCTGGAGGAGCAGGACGAGCTCTTCCGCGCCCGGGTGGCGTCCGGCCCGCCGCCGCTGGGGCCGCCGGCCGGCCCCGAGGAGCGGCTGCGCGCCTTCCTGCACGCGCTCGTCGACCTGTCCGTCGCGCAGCGCCCTCTGCTGCTGCTCGCCGAGTCCAGCTCGCCCGCGGCGCGCTACCGCCACGCCTCGTACGCCTTCCAGCACGCGCACGCGAGCGGACTGGTGGCCGCGCTGCGCCCGGACGCGGACGCCTCGTATCTGGCGGACGCCCTGCTCGCGCCCTTCGCCCCCAGCCTGATCGACCACCAGCTGGGCACGGGCGGGCTGACGCCGGATCGGCTCAAGGCGGGCCTCGACCAGCTGCTGCGGGGGGTGCTGCCGCCGCTGCCGCCGGGGGACGGCGGCTGAGGGACGGCCGGACGGTGTGACGTGGCCGGGCAGCGAGACGTAAGGGCCGGACAGTGCGACGTGCGGCCCGACGGTGCCTGTCGAGCAGGTCTCCAGCCGCCTTCCAGCGCCGGACGGAAGCGTGGCCGTGACGGGTGCGCGGACGCGGGCCGCCGGTACGGCCGCCCGGAGCGCGAGGTGCCGGCCGGCGGGGCCGCCGGGGCGCACGACGCGGTCCATGGGGAGGCACACCAATGCTGGACACCGAGGAACTGGCCGTACAGGCGGCGGCATCGGCGCGGACGGCCGAGGAGGCCCGCAGGCTCGACCCCGACGTGGTCAAGCTCCTGCTGGCGGCCGGATTCGCCCGCCATTTCGCACCCCGCGCCTTCGGCGGCACCGAGGGCACCTTCGCGGAACTCACCGACGCCGTGGCACGGACCGGTGCCGCGTGTCCCGCCACCGCCTGGTGCGCCTCGCTGGCGGCCAACCTGGGGCGGATGGCGGCCTATCTGCCCGCCGAGGGGCAGCGGGCGGTCTGGGAGCAGGGCCCCGACGCCCTGGTCGCGGGCTCCCTCTCCCCCTTCGGCAAGGCCGCGCCGGCCGCGGACGGCCACACGCTGTCGGGCCGCTGGCCGTACGTCAGCGCGGTGACGTACGCGGACTGGCTGCTGCTCTGCGCCACCCTGGCCGACGGGGAGGCCCCCCGGGTCTTCGCGGTGCCCCGGGACGCGGTGCGTGTGGTGGAGACCTGGGACAGCGCCGGCATGCGGGCCACCGGCAGCCACACCGTCGTCGCCTCGGACGTGTTCGTCCCCGCACCGCGCTCCTTCGCCCGCGGCGACCTGCTGACCGGCAGCCCGGTCGCCGCCACGGCCGCCTGCCACCGGGTTCCGCTGGAGGCCTCCAACGGCCTCTCCTTCGCCGCGCCGCTGCTCGGCGCGGTCGAGGGGGCGCTGGGCCACTGGACGGCGTACGCGGAGGTCAAGGCGCGGGCGGCGGTGCTGCGGCCGGAGGCGCCCGGGCCCAGCCGGGAGGCGCTGGCGGGGGTGCTCGCGCACGCCTCCGGGCAGACGGACGCCGCCCGGCTGCTGCTCGAACGGTGCGCGAGCACCGCGGACCTCGGGGCGGACATCACTCCGGAGCGGATACGGCGCACCCTGCGCGACACCGCGCTCTCCGTGCGGATGCTGGCGGAGGCGGTCAACCGGCTGACGGCGAACGGCGGGACGACCGGATTCGGCGAGAGCCAGCCGTTGCAGCGGCACTGGCGGGACGTCAACGCGTCGGCCACGCACATCGCGTTGCAGTTCGACGCGGCGGCGCTGTCCTACGCGGAGGGCCGGCTGTGGACCACGCAGACCAGCAGCCCGGAAGCGGCGCGGTAGCGGCCGTACAGCACGGGAGGAGCCGGCCGGGCCCCGCGAGCGGGTCCGGCCGGCCCGGCCGTCAGGGAGCCCGTGGTTCCGCCGTCCCCGTCCGGAGCGAGGACGACCCGCGCCGATCGGAACGTCAGCGGCACCCCGGCCCGGGGGAACCACGCCTTGTAGACCGCCTCCTTGACGCTGAACAGCAGCGTGTCCCAGGGCAGCCCCGCGACCGGTGGCAGCGCCGCCAGGTGCGCCGCCTCCTCGTCCGAGGCGATGGCCGCCGCCACGGCGGGCGACAGGGGGACGGCGCGTTCCGCGTCGATCCCGAGAGCGTCGTACCTGGGTGCGTCGTACGCGGGAGCGCCGTACATGGATGCGCCGTACCCGGGGGCGTCGTGGCTGGGCGCATCGATCCCGGGCGCGTCACGGCCCTCGCTTCCGGGTACGCCGAGTCCGCCGGACGGTGCGGCGACGGCCGCCCGGTAGCCGGCGCTGTGCGTGATGCTGCCCGTGAACCCGGCCGGCCACAGCGGCTCGCCCCGCCGCCCGCTCCGCAGAGGCGCGTCGGCGGTGGGCGCCCCCGCGGCGGCGAGCGCCCTGCGGGCACACCAGCGGGCGGTGGTGAACTCCCGGCGCCGCCGGTCCACCACCGCCTCGCCGAGCCGGTTCTCCTCCTCCGGGTACGGGCGCAGCCCAGCCGGGTCGCCGAAGCACTCGGCGGCGTGCGCCCCGTCCGGCAGCAGCCCGTCGAACAGTCCCGGTGACGGGACGCCCGCCGGTGCCACCGGCCCTTCCGGCAGGGGCCGTTCAGGCATGGGAGCGGGGCAGGACACCGCCGTTGTACGTGACCATCTCGCCGAAGACCGACACCACGTCCAGCTCGCGGCCGAGGGGTTCCCCGGCCAGTTCGGAGTAGGCACGGTGCAGGTTCGCGACCAGCCGCTCCGGGTCGCGCAGCCCGCCGAACTCTCCGGGACCGGCTTCACGGGCGAGCTGGAGCGGGGTGAGCCCGGCGGCCCTGCCGTCCGCCGCGATCTCCTGGAGGCGGAGGAAGTACGCCTCGGTGGCGTCGAGTTCCTCGGGTCCCGCCACCGGTCCGTGGCCGCCCACGACGGTCAGCGGCTCCAGCTCGCGCATGAGGCGCAGGGTGCCGAGGCTGCCCGCGACGGATCCCATCAGCACGAACGGGGTGCACCCGGGCAGGACGATGTCACCGGCGAACAGTACGCGCTCGTCCGGGAGCCAGACGAGCGTGTCGTTGGTGGTGTGCGCGGGACCGGGATGGATCAGCTCGATCCGGCGCTCTTGCTGATGCAACGTCAGTTCATGACGATACGTCAGCTCCGGTAGCAGCAGCTCGATATGACCCCAGTCGACATCGGGCCAGAGGCCCGTCAGCCCCAGCCCGGCGGCCTCCATCTCGCTCCGGGTGCGTTCGTGGGCGACGACGACGGTGTCCGGGCCCGCGAGTGCGGAGTTCCCGAAGGTGTGGTCCCCGTGGAAGTGGGTGTTGACGATCATCCGGGGGGACTCCGGGGTGAGTCCGCGCAGGGCCGCGCCCAGGGCCCGGGCCCGCGCCAGGGTGGCCGCGGTGTCGACGAGGACGGGGCGTCCGCCGCGTCCCGGCTCCAGCAGGATCCCGGCGTTGCTGACGCACCATCCGCCTTCGGGCTGGATGTAGGCGAAGGTACCGTCGGCCACCTCCTCCAGCCGGCCGTGGGTCCCGGGCGGCGCCCCGGTGACGGCGGCGGTCACCGGCCGTCCTCCGCGCCGCCGAGGAACTCGTCCAGACTGCGCAGGGTGCCCCTGCTGTTGGCTCCGATGATGTCGCGTGCGCGCTCCAGGGCCTGCGCGGTGGTGGTGCCCGCGCCGAATACGGCGTCGAGGGCCTCGGGGTCCACGGCCACGGAGTGCTGGGCGGTGACTCTGGTCCCTCCGGGCACCTCGGTGACGATCCAGGCGCCGGAGTGGGCCAGCAGCCCGCGCGGCGGGGTCGTCTGCTTGTAGACGATCCGCTCACCGGCGAAGCACAGCCGCACCGACTGGGTGCTGTGGGTGCTGCCGTCGGCCGCCGATGTCTGCATGTCCATCGTCTGCACATCGGCACCGGCCGCGGTGTCCTCGGCCGGGACGGTCTCCAGATCGAGCCCCGCGACGTGCGGCAGCCGGCCGGGCCACAGATCGGCCCGGTACAGGAAGTCGTAGACCTCGGCCGCCGGGGCGGTCACGATCGCCTTGTCGCTGAACGTCAGGATCAGCGAGTCCGGTGCCTCCTCGCGCTCCGCCCAGGTGCGGACCGCGCCGATCTCCGCGTCGCTGTTGGCGTCGAGCGCCGCCGCGATCCGGTCGGCCTCGCCCGGTCCGCCCGTGGTGTTCCAGCGGTGGCCGAGCACCAGCGTGCCGGGCGTGCCGTCCTCGAAGCGCCAGTGCCCCGCCATCTCGGTCAGCGGCGGCGCCGGACTCTCCTGGGCGAAGTCGATGCGCAGCCCCGCCGGGTCGAGCACCCGGCGCGAGGTCCAGCTGCGCACCTCGTGTCCGACCAGCGCCCAGAGCCGGATGCGCTGGACGCCGTCGGCCCGTTCCAGCTCCTGGGACCAGATGCAGGGGGCGAAGAGCAGCGGCCAGCGGCCCACGTCCTCGATGAGCGCGTAGGCGCGCCCGGCGGGTGCGGCCAGCTCCGTGATGTGCTCGGCGGAGCCGGCCGGGCTGTCCGTGAGCCTCTCGTGCGTCGTGGTGTCCACGCGTTGCCTCTCCAGATTCCGGGTGTGTGCCGGGATGTACGGGTGTGCGGGTGCGGGTGCGGGTGTGCGGGTGCGGGTGTGCGGGTGCGGGTGTGCGGGTGCGGGTGTGCGCCGGGGTCGCGGATGTGCGGGTGCGGGTGCCGGTGGGCCCGGGTGGTGTGGTGCCGGTGGGCCTCAGTAGTTGCCCAGTCCGCCGCAGACGTTGATGGCCTGCGCGGTGACCGCCGCGGCGGCGTCCGAAGCGAGGTAGGCGACCATGCCGGCGACCTCCTCGGGGTCGGTGTAGCGGCCGAGCGGGATCTTGGCGTTGAAGCGTTCGAGGACCGCTTCCTCGGTGGTGTCCCAGATACGGGCGTAGTGCGCGCGCACGTTGCCCGCCATGGGTGTCTCCACATAGCCGGGGCACACGGCGTTGACGGTGATGCCGCTCTTGGCGAGTTCCAGGCCGAGCGCCTTCGTGAACCCGACCACGCCGTGCTTCGACGCCGAGTAGGGGGCTCCGAAGACGACTCCCTGCTTGCCGCCGGTGG
Source organism: Streptomyces sp. NPDC002125 (assembly GCF_053593715.1). NCBI lineage: Bacteria > Bacillati > Actinomycetota > Actinomycetes > Kitasatosporales > Streptomycetaceae > Streptomyces > Streptomyces sp. NPDC002125. The sequence continues at coordinate 173,959 of NZ_JBSFDD010000012.1, forward strand.
AGGCGATGCTGATGATCCGGGCGCGCGGCAGCTCCCGCATCCGTCCGGTCGTCAGGACCTGCTTGGTGACGAGGAAGACGCTGTTCAGATTGGTGTTGATCACGTCGAACCAGAGCTCTTCGGGGATCTCGGCCGTGACCCCTCCCCCGCTCCTCCCGGCGTTGTTGACCAGCACCTCCACCGGCCCGGACCGGTCGACGGCCGACTGCACGAACGCGCGCACGTCCTCGGCGGAGGTGACGTCGCACGCGTGCCCCTCCACCGTGAGTCCGCTCTCCCGGAGCTCCTTGACGGTCTGCGCGAGCGCTTCCCCGTCACGGGCGCAGAGATGGAGCGGGTGCCCCAGCGCGCCCAGGGTCTCGGCGACGGACCGTCCGATGCCCCGGGTCGCCCCGGTGACGATCGCGGTGCCGCGTGTGGTCCGCTGTTCCTGGTCCATGGTGGGGTTACGTCCTCTCACGCGGCCTGTGCGGCGGGCTGGTTGACGAGGTCGAGGAACTCCCGGGGGGTCTCGATCCCGGTGACCTCGTCGTCGGAGAGCGTGACGCCGTAGCGCTGCTGGACGGTCGCGGCCGTCTCCAGGAGCGCCAGGGAGTCGTAGCCGAGGTCGGTGAAGGCCACGTCCAGGCTCTCGGCGGTCAGGGTGGCGTCCTCGTCGGAGCCCGCGCACTCGGTGAGCACACCGGCCAGGTCGTGCAGGGTGATGACTGCCATGGGACAACTCCTCGTGTGGGGCGGGGTCTTCGGCCGGCCGGGAGGCCGGGCCGGGTGGGGTGGATGTCGTGGGGTGCCGCCGTGCGGCGGTCAGGAGACCCCGGGGGCACGTACGACCACGGCGGCGTTGAAGCCTCCCTGGCCGCGTGCCAGCACCAGGGCGGTGCGGGGCCGTGTCTCGCGGGGCGTGTCCCGGACCAGGTCGAGCCGGTGTTCCGCCACCGGACGGTCGACGCCCGCCGTGGGCGGGACGACGCCGTCGCGCAGGGCGAGCAGCGCCGCCGCCACGTCGAGCGGCGCGCCCCCGCCGTACAGCCGGCCCGTGAGGGTCTTGGGGGCGGTGACGGGAACGCCGTAGGGCCCGAACAGGGCGCCCAGGGCGGCGGCTTCCTCGTCGTCGCCCGCCCGGGTCCCGGCCGCGTCGGCGAAGACCACGTCCACGTCGTCGACGGTGTGCCCGCTGTCGGAGAGGGCGAGCCGCGCGGCGCGTTCGAGGCCGGGCGGTCGTCCGGAGCCGGGGCGCGGGGAGAAGGTGGCGGCGTATCCGGCGATCTCGCCGTACACCCGCGCGCCTCGCGCCTCTGCCGCCGTGGCGTCCTCCATCACGAGGATCGCCCCTCCCTCGCCGGGCACATGTCCGGCGGCGCGGGTGTCGAAGGGCAGATAGGCCGTGGCCGGGTCGGTGCCGCGGGAGAGCCGGCCGCTCGCCTGGTGGGACGTCAGGCCCCAGGGGTCGAGCGAGGAGTCCATGCCGCCGGTCAGGGAGAGCTTCACGCCCTGGCCCAGGGTGCGGCGGGAGTGGCCGATGGCGTCGAGGCCGCCCGCCTGTTCGGAGACGAGGACGCCGCTCGGTCCCCGCAGCTTGTGGCGGATGGAGAGCTGGCCGGTGTTGACCGCGTAGAACCAGGCGAACGACTCGTAGACGCTGACCTGTTGGGGCCCTTGGGTCCAGAGCTTGCGGATCTCCCGGTGGGTGAATCCGAAGCCGCCGGTGGCGTTGGAGGTCACCACTCCGAGGGAGTAGTCGCCGTAGGTGTCCTGCCCGGCGAGTTCGGCGGGGTCGGCTCCGGCGTCGGCCAGGGCCTCGGCGCCCGCGACCAGGGCGAGCCGGGTGACCCGGTCGGTCTGGGGGAGCAGCCGGCCCGGGATGTGCTCGGCCGCGTCGAAGCCGGCGATCCGGCCGACGAGCCGGGACGGGTAGCGGGAGGCGTCGTAGTCGGTGACCGGTCCGATGCCGCTCTCGCCCCGCAGTGTGGCCTGCCACCAGGGTTCGGTGCCGAGGCCGTTGGGGGCCGCGACGCCGATGCCGGTGACGACGGCGACGGGCCGTCCGGTGGTCCCGCCGGTCGCGGGGGCGGCCGAGGGCGCGGTGTGCGTGGTCACGCTGCCTCCCCCCGGGTGATCACCATGGCGGACTGGAAGCCGCCGAAGCCGCTGCCCACGCTCAGGACGCTGTCCACGGTGTGCTCGCGGGCCTCGTTGGGCACGTAGTCGAGATCGCACTCCGGGTCCGGTTCGTGCAGGTTGGCGGTCGGTGGTACGGCGCCGTTCTCCATCGCCAGCGCGCAGGCGGCTATCTCGATCGAGCCGATGGCGCCGAGCGAGTGCCCGACCATCGACTTGATGGAGCTGACCGGCACCCGGTAGGCGTGGTCCCCCAGCGTCTCCTTGAAGGCGGCGGTCTCGTGCCGGTCGTTCTGCTTGGTGCCCGAACCGTGCGCGTTGACGTAGTCGACCCGGTCGGGCGCCAGGCGTGCCTGGTCCAGCGAGTGCCGGATCGCGTCGGCCATCTCGGTGCCGTCCGGGCGCAGTCCGGTCATGTGGTACGCGTTGCAGCGGGTCGCGTAGCCGCCGATCACCCCGTAGACGTGGGCTCCCCGCGCCCTGGCGTGCTCCAGCTCCTCCAGGACGAACATCGCGGCCCCCTCCGCCAGCACGAATCCGTTGCGGGTGCGGTCGAAGGGGCGTGAGGCGTGCTCGGGGTCGTCGTTGCGCGGGGTGGTGGCCTTGATGGCGTCGAAGCAGGCGACGGCGATCGGCGAGATCGGTGTGTCCGCCCCACCCGCGATCATGACGTCGGCGGTGCCCTCGGCGATGAGGTCACGGGCGTAACCCACGGAGTCGAGCCCGGAGGTGCATCCGGTGGAGACGACCGTGGCGGGCCCCTCGGCGCCCACGGCCCAGGCCACCTCGGCGGCCAGGGAGCTGGGCACGAAGGCGTCGAAGAGGTGGGGCGAGACGTAGTCGCTGTCCACCTCCCACAGCCGGCCGCTGTCACTGAGGACGAGGTACTCGCGTTCCAGGCTGGTCGTGCCTCCCACCGCGCTGCCGATGCTGACACCGGTGCGGTGGGGGTCGAGCTTCACGAATTCCAGGCCGCTGTCGGCCAGGCACTCCCTGGCGCTGACGACGGCGAACTGCGCTGCCCGGTCCAGCCGCCGGGCCTCCCGCGGGCTGAGCCCGTACCGCTGTGGATCGAAGTCGACTTCGGCGGCGACCTGGGAGCGGAAGCGGGAGGGGTCGAAGAAGGAGATCGTACGGGTGGCGGTGCGGCCCGAGACCAGGAGGTCCCAGAACGCCTTCTTCCCCACCCCACCCGGCGCGATGACGCCGATTCCGGTGATTGCGACACTTCGGTTCACTGTCCTGCCCCTCGTTCGGCTGCTTCCGACTGTCGGTGCCGCTCCTCGACCACCGCTCGAATACGGCTGGCGCCCCCGGAACGGCCGGTCCACCGCCGTTCCAGGCCGTGTCGAGACGGCGGGGCGAGGCTCGGCCCGCCCGCCGGAACGGCCGGCGAACGGGCGAGGAGGAGCTGTGGAGTTACGTCGACGGGTACTGCTGCTGCCCGGTCAGGGCGCCCAGCGCGAACGCATGGCCGCGGGTCTTCACGGCGTGCGGGAGGAGTTCACCGAACCCATGGAGGCCTTCTTCGCGCGCATGGACGCCCTCTCCGGCTCGGACCCGTCGCGGCGCTCCGCCGGCGGGCGGGACGGGGCGCGGCTGCGTACGGCGTGGCTGCGTCCGGCGCCGAGCCCTGACATGGACGACTCCACCGTGACCCAGCCGCTGCTGCTGGCCGTCGGGCACGCGCTGGGGCGGGCCCTGGGCGCCGCGGGCGCCGGGCCCGACGTGCTGCTCGGGCACAGCGTGGGCGAGCTGGCGGCGGCCGTGCTCGCCGGGGTCTTCGACGCGGCGGACATCGCGGTGCTCGCGGGGGCCAGGTCCCGGCTGCTGACGGACACGGGACGGGGCGGGATGCTCGTGGTGGCCGGCGCGGCGGAGGACCTGCCCGCGTCCCTGGGCCCCGGTGTGGCGGTGGCCGCGCTGAACGGTCCGCGCCAGACCGTGCTGGCCGGCCCCGCACCGGCGCTGGCGGCCACGGCGGAGCTGCTGCGGGGGCGCGGCACGACGGTACGCGCCCTGCGTTCGGGCCACGCCTTCCACAGCCCGGCCATGGCGGGCCGCGCGCTGCGCTACGGGGAGGCACTGGCGGCGCTCGGCCCGCGGGCACCCCGGGCGGGGGTCACGGTGGTCTCGACCCGTACGGCGGCCCCGGTCACCGTGCGGCAGGCGCGGGACCCGCACTTCTGGGGTGGCCAGCTGGCCACCCCGGTGCGCTACTGGCCCGCGCTGCGGTGGCTGTTGGACACCTGGGGGCGCAGGCCGGGTCTGTTGCTGCTCGACGGCTCCGCCGACCGGAGCCTGAGCGCTCCCGCCCGGCACCATCCCGCGGTGCGGGACGGTGCCAGCGAGATCGTTCCCCTGCTGGCCCGGGGCCGGGACTGCGGTGGCCCGGAGGACGAGCGGGTCTTCACCGCGGCGCTGAACCGGCTCGCGGAGTCCGGAAGTCAGACCGTGGTCAGCTGACCACGGACGTACTGGATGAGGGCGGCGGGGGTCTTGAGCTCGTCGAGGTCGTCGTCGGGAATGGTGACCCCGTAGTCGTCCTGGATGCGCAGGACGATCTCGTACACGGTCAGCGAGTCGAAGCCCAGGTCGGTGAAGTCGGTGTCCAGCGTGGAGTCCTTGATCTCCTCGCTGGTTGCTCCGCCGAAGCAAGCGCTCACGACGTCGCGGAACTCGGTGCTGGTGAAGTCGGCCATGCGGTCACTGTGGGTGCCCGCACTCGACAGGGGGTGGAGACCCGCTCGACGGGGGCCTGACAGCGTGACTCCGCCGCCGCTCGATTCCGCCTCCAGCCGGGGCCTCCAGCATCGGTCCATGACCATCGACGAGACCTCAGGCCCCAAGCTTCCCTCGCCCGAACTCCATGTGGAGGTGACCCAGTTCTACGCCCGTCAGATGCACCGGATGGACGGCGGTGACTTCGGCGGATTCGCCGCCTCGTTCGTCCAGGACTCGGTGTTCCGGCCCGCCGGCGGCGGTGAACTGCGCGGCCCCGAGGCGATCGAGCGGGCCGCCCGGGGCGCGGCGGGCCGGTTCGGCGGGGCGCAGCCCCGGCACTGGTTCGACATGATGACCGTCGAGGAGGCGGACGACGGCACGGTGTCCACCAGCTACTACGCGACGGTGACGGTCGCCTCCGCCGACGGTTCCGTGCTGGTGGAGCCCACCTGCTTCGTCCGGGACACCCTCGTCCGGGTGGACGGTGCGCTGCGCAGCCGTTCCCGGGACATCGAGCGCGACGACCTGACGGTCCGTGCCCTGACGGAGGGCTGAGCACCGTGTGGTCGGTGGTGCTGCCGGTCAAGCCGTTCGCCTCGGGCAAGAGCCGGCTGGCGCCGGAACTCGGCCCGTGGCGGCGGGAACTGGCGCACGCCTTCTTCCTGGACACCCTGCGCGCGGTCCGGGCCGCTCCCGGCATCCGCTGGGTCGTGGTGGTGACGGCCGACCCGCTCGCCGCCTCGCAGGCCCGCACGATGGGCGCGTTCGTCCAGCAGGACACCCCCGGTGCCGGGCTGAACGGGGCGGTACGGGCGGGAGCCGCCCTGTCCTCGGTGCTCAACCCGGGCGGGCCGGTGGCGGCGCTCACCGCGGATCTGCCGGGGCTGCGTCCCCGGGAACTGGAGCGGACACTGGCACAGGCCCACCGTCACCGGCGGGCCTTCGTCCCGGACCACACCGGTGCGGGGACGACGGTCCTGACGGCTCGTGTCCCGGGCGCGCTCTCCCCCTGCTTCGGTTCCGGCTCCGCGGGGCTGCACGCGGCGAGCGGGGCGGTGTCCGTGGAGTCCGGCGCGGGTGAGGGCCTCCGGCTCGACGTGGACACCCCTGAGGACCTGGCTCTGGCGGTGCGGCACGGGGTGGGCCCGTTCACCACGGCGGTCCTGCGGATGCGGCGGGCGATGGCACCCGCTGCCGGCCGGGGTCAGGAAGTGCCCGCGAGCTCTTCCTCGTAGCCCTGGATGACGTGCACGAAGGTGGCGCGCTCCTCGGGGCTGAGCCCGTCGAGGACCTTGTGCCAGGCCTTGGCGCTGCTGGCCAGCCAGGCGTCGACCGCCTCGCGTGTGGCGGGGTCCTCGGAGAGGGAGACGATGCTCCGGCGGCCGTCGCCCGGGTCCTGCCTGCGCTGTACGACGCCTTCGCGCTGGAGGTCGCTGACCATCAGGCTGACGGTGGTCGGCGCCACCTCCAGGCGGGCGGCCAGGTCCTTGACCGGGGTGGGGCCGTCGAAGAGCAGGCAGGACAGCAGTGACAGATGCCGGGGCGCCAGCCGCAGCCGGCGGAGCTGTTCGGGCACCGGTGTCCGCTTGGCGCGTGAGACGAGCCGGGGCATGGTGAGCAGCATCGCGCGGACCGCGTCCTCGGTGGTCAGACGGCCGTCCTCGTCCGCCGGCCGCCCGTCCTGGCCCTTCGCCATCTTCCCGACCTCCGCCATGGTTACGTCCAGGTCGGCCACAGTATCCGACCGTGTGTGCCGCACAGCTTCCCAGGGCGGGTGCGGGCCCTGAGGGGTGGTGCGCGGGCGCGGTCACACGGCGGGGGGCACCGTCACGCCCAGGGCGGGGAGCAGATGGGTCTCCTCGTAGCGGAAGTGCTCCTCCAGGCTCGCGACGGTCCGCTCCAGTTCCGCCCTCAGCCAGGTCACGTCCTCGCCGTCGTCGGCCTCGACCAGCTTGCCGAGGCGTTCGAGCCCGGCGGCCACCTGCCGGTGTTCCTCGCGCAGCCGCTCGATGACGGGGGCGATCTCGGGGTAGCGCTGCTCGAAGACGGGGAAGGCGCCGTCCTCCATGGTGTGGTGGTGGTGCAGTCCCAGGCAGTACTCCAGGCAGCGCTCGCGCAGCTGCCGCACCAGCGAGGCGCTCTCCCCCGCGTCGCGCACGGCCGCGGGCCCGTCCGCCGCGTCGAGGGCCGCGCGCAGCGCCGTGAGCTGGGCGCGCAGTTCCCTGTGCCCGATGAGCAGCTGCCTGCCCGCGGCCTGACTGTCGATGTCCTGGGGAACGGGCATGAGGCCGCCTCCGGCGAGCGAAAGGTTTGTGTTCAAAGCAAACTCATTCTGAGCCTACCGAGGCCCCCGTCCTCCGTCAACGGCCTCCGCGCCGGGAAACCGCTGCCGCGCGCCCGGCGTGAACAGGAGGGTGCGGCAGCGGGTCCGGGGAGCCGGCCGTGGATCAGGCGGCCAGCCGCACCAGGGTCTCCTGGAAGGAGAGCGTGTTCCCGGAGGGCCGGTTGTGGGGCAGCCTGGCGAGGACGGCGGCCATGCCGCAGGTGTTGGTCACGCCTGAGAGGAGCAGACCCGCGCCGACGGCTCCGGACAGCCAGTGGGCGGGCTCCCAGGCGAAGCCCGCAAGGAAGCCGGTGACGACGAGGGAACCGGCGGCGAGGCGGACCTGCCGGTCCATGGGCCAGGTGGCGCGGGCTCCGGCCGGACGCTCGACGGCGTATCCGGCCGCCACCCAGGCGCCGGTGCCGCCGTCCAGCGTGGCCGCGTCGACACCCTGGGCCGCCAGCCGGGCGCAGCCCTTGGCCGAGCGGGCACCGGAGGCGCACACCACCAGCAGGGGCGTCCGGGCCGCGGCGGACTTCAGCGCGCCGACGGCCTCGTCCAGGCGGTCCAGAGGGACGTTGTGGGCGCCGGGCAGGTGACCGGCGGCGTACTCGCCGGGGCTGCGCACGTCGACGACGGTGAGCTCACCGAGGCGGGCGGCGGCCCGGGCGGGGGCCAGAATGGCAGGGGTGGTCACGGAACAATGCCTTTCGGTGGGTGGTTCCCTCCACGGTAAGATACCCATGGGGGTATATGGAGGAGGATGTGTGGAACTCGACATGAGCGCCGATGAGCTGAAGTCGGCGCTGAACCGGCTGCGGCGGGCCCAGGGTCAGCTCGCAGGGGTCATCAGGATGATCGAGGAGGGCCGGGACTGCGAGGACGTGGTCACGCAGCTGGCCGCCGTCTCCCGTGCCCTGGACCGGGCCGGGTTCTCGATCATCGCGACCGGGCTGCAGCAGTGCATGACCAGCGAGGACCCGCAGGTGCGGGACTCGGTGCAGATGCGGGCCCGGCTGGAGAAGCTCTTCCTGTCGCTGGCCTGAAGCCCCGCGGGGTCTGCTGCCGGCGTCCGTGACACGGGCGCCGGCAGCAGGCCCTTCGGCGTTTCACAGCAGGGCGCCGATCCCCATGGCCCCCGCGACGGTCAGCAGCAGGCCGCCGAAGACGCGTTGCAGCGTGGCCGGTGAGACCTTCGCGCTCAGCCGCTTCCCGTCCCAGGCGCCCAGGACGGCGGTCGCGATGAACGGCAGGATCATGGTCCAGTCCAGGGTGGTCGCGGTAGCGGCCCGGGCGGCGAGAGCCACCAGCGCGTTGGCGACGATGACCAGCAGGCTGGTGCCCACGGCCGCGCCCATCGGCACGGCGAGGACGGCCACCAGGGCCGGGACGGCCAGGAATCCTCCGCCGACACCGAGGAACCCGGTCACCGCGCCCAGGCCGGCCCCGGCACCCGCGGCGCGGGGCCCCGACACCGTCCCGTTCTCCGGCGGCGTACGGCGGCGCACCATGCGCACGCCCGCCAGGGCGGCGAGCGCCGCGAAGGCCAGGGTCAGCACGGCGGCGGGGATGTGCGCGGACAGGACCCCGGCACCGGCGGCGGGCAGGAGTCCGGCAGCGGCGAACAGCAGCCCGGCCCGCCATCGCACCTCCCCGGCGCGGGCGTACGCCAGCAGCGCGGTGACCGAGGTGACGATCACGATGACCAGGCTCGCGGTGGTCGCCTCGGCCGGGCTGAAGCCGAGCAGGTAGATCAGGGCGGGGACGGTGAGGATGCTGCCGCCCGCCCCCAGCGCGCCGAGCGCCAGGCCGACCAGCGCCCCGGCGAGCAGGGCGAGAATGAACGCGGTCATATGACGGCGCCCGCCCGCCCGTACGCGTCCGTGACGGGCAGGCCCTGGGCGGCCCACTCGTCCATGCCGCCGATGACGTCGACCGACGCCACGCTCCGCCCGGCCAGCAGGAGTGCGGCGTCCCGGGAGCGCCGGCCGGACCGGCAGATCAGCACCAGGCCGCGTCCGGCCGCGTCGCCGGGCGGCTCCGCGCCGGCCGCGAACCGCGACAGCGGCATGTGCAGCGCACCGGGCGCGTGGCCGGCCCGGTATTCGTCCGCCTCGCGGACGTCGAGCAGCACGGCCGTACCTTCCTGGATCATGTGGTGGGCCTGTACGGGGGAGATGCGGCCGGGGCCGCCTCGGGGCAAGAGCATCGCTGTTCCTCAGGGGCTTCCGGTCTGCCGGAGCCGTCGGCGGGCCGGTAGGGGCCGGGCAGGGCTGTTGGGCCCGGCGGGCCGGTAGGGGCCCGGCGGGCCGACGGGGGTCGGGCAGCCGTCGGGGGCCGGGCAGGCCGGCAGGGGCCGGGCGGGCCGACGGGGGCCGGACAGGCCGGCAGGGGTCGGGCAGGCCGGCAGGGGTCGGGCAGGCCGGCAGGGGGCCGGGCCGGCCGACGGGGGCCGGACAGGCCGGCAGGGGTCGGGCAGGCCGTCGGGGGCCGGGCGGGGGTCGGGTCAGTTCCGGACGGGCGTCACGAGCGTGAGGCCGGCCTCGGCGGCGGCCGTGTAGCCGTCGTCGACGGCGACCACGTCGCGGCCCGCGGCATCCAGCACCGACGCGGCGATCGCCGCGCGCATCCCTCCCGCGCAATGCACCCACACCGTCCCGGCGGGCACCTCGTCCAGGCGCTGGTGGACCTGGTGGACGGGGATGTGCGCACTGCCCTCGATCCAGCCACCCGCCCGCTCGGCGTCGCGGCGTACGTCCAGGACCACCGGGTCCTCGCCCCGCTCGCGCGCCGCGGCCAGGCCGGCGAACGTCGCCCGCGGGAAGGACGCCGGCCGCTCCTGCCCGGTGACCCAGTGGGCCGGGGAGCCGACGGCGGCTGCGGCCGGGCGGTCGATGCCCACCCGGGCCAGCTCACGCTGAGCGCGGGAGATCTCCTCGGCGCTCCCCGCGAGCAGTGTCACCGGCCTGCCCCACGGAATCATCCACGCCAGATAGGTCGCGAGCTGCCCCTCGACCTCGAAGTTGAGCGAACCGGCCACGTGCCCCTCGGCGAAGGCCACCCGGTTGCGCAGGTCGACGACCCATTCGCCCGCCGCCAGGCGCCGCGCGATCTCACCCGCGTCGGCTCGCCGGGGCGCGGTCAGGTCCACGGGCGCGGGACCCGCGGCGTTGGCCGGACCCATGTGCGCGTAGTAGGCGGGAACGTCGTCCAGGCCGGCCAGCAGTTCCTCGACGAAGGTGTCCACGTCCTGGGCCAGCGCCGGGTTGGACGCCTTCTCCGACCCGATGGTGCTGTGCTTCCCGCCCGCCCGGGCGGAGGAGCAGAAGCTGCCGAACCCGTGCGTGGGCATGACCGCCACGTCGTCGTCCAGCTCCTCGGCGAGACGGTGCGCGGAAGCATGCTGGGCCCGCGCCAGCCGCTCGGTCAGCCGCGGCTCCACCAGGTCGGGGCGGCCCACACCGCCGATCAGCAGTGACCCGCCGGTGAAGGCGGCCACCGCACGCCCGTCCTCCTCCAGGACGTAGGAGGTGTGGTGCGGGGTGTGTCCCGGAGTGGCCACGGCGCGCAGCGTCAGTCCCTCGTCGATGTTCTCCACATCCCCGTCGGCCACGGGAACCCGCTCGTACGCCACCGACGCCCCGGCGGGCACGAGGTAGCGGGCGCCGGTCAGCCGGGCCAGCTCCAGACCGCCGGTGACGTAGTCGTTGTGCACGTGCGTCTCGGCGACCGCCGCGATCCGCACCCCGCGCCGCGCGGCGGCGGCAATCACCCGGTCGATGTCCCGCGGCGGATCCACCACGACCGCGGCCCGGGCGCCCCCGGCCAGATAACTGCGGTTGCCCAGACCTTCGGTCTCCAGGATTTCGGCAAAGAACACTGCACTCGCTCCCTCGTCACATATTTACCCCCCGGGGTATCTGCGTCCCACCGTAACAGAGATACCCCAGGGGGTATCGACGGGAGTGTGCGACGCCCATCACGCGAGCGGTCCGGCCATGGAGGGTCAGGGCAGGAACGGACGGCGCCCGGCCCGGAAGCAGTGCTTCCGGGCCGGGCGACAGGCTGTTCCGCTCCTATCCGGCCGCTCGCAGCGCCTCGCCCAGGATCGCCGCTCCCTCCTCGGCCTCCTCGACGGTGAGCGAGAGCGGCGGCGCGATCCGCAGGACGCTGGTGTTGTGGCCGCCGCCCTTCCCGATGAGCAGCCCGCCCTCGCGGGCCGCTTCGAGTACGGCCGCCGCCGCGTCCGGGTCGGCCTCGTCGGTGCCGGGCCTCACCAGCTCGATGCCGATCATCAGCCCCCGGCCGCGCACCTCCCGTACGGCGGCCGAGGCCGCGCCGACCGCCCGGAGACGCTCGATGAGCAGCCCTCCGACGCGCCGGGCGTTGCCCTGGAGGTCGTGCTCCAGCAGATACGAGAGGTTGGCGAGCCCGGCGGCCATGGTGACCGGCGATCCGCCGAACGTCGAGATGGAGTTGGCGTCCAGGCAGTTCATGACCTCGGCGCGGGCGACGACGCCACCGATGGACATGCCGTTGCCGATGCCCTTGGCGAAGGTGAGGATGTCCGGCGGCCCGCTCGCGGCGTGCGCCTGCCAGCCCCAGAAGTGGTCGCCGGTGCGGCCCCAGCCGGTCTGCACCTCGTCCGAGATCCACAGGATGCCGTGCCGGTCCAGGACCTCGCGGAACGCCGCGTACAGCCCGTCGGGCGGCGCGGTGAACCCGCCGACGCCCTGCACCGGTTCGGCGATCAGCGCCGCGGCGCCCCTGGTGTGGCCGAGCAGGTCCTCCAGATCGGCCACGCACGCCTTGATGAACCGCTCGTCGCTCAGCTCCGCGTACGGACCCCGGCCGCGGACCCCGCCATGGACGTACAGCGTCTGGAGCGGCGACAGGCTCGTGGTCGACCAGCTCCTGTTGCCCGTGATCGACACCGCCGAGAACGACCGGCCGTGGTAGCTGTTGCGCATCGCCAGGATCTGGTTGGACCCCCGGTGGGCGGTGGCGAGCAGCAGGGCGGTGTCGTTGGCCTCGGTGCCCGACGTGGTGAAGAAGACCCGGGCGTCCGGGATACCGGAGAGGGAGGCGACCCGTTCGGCGAGTTCCACCATCGGGCGGTTGAGGTAGAGGGTCGAGGAGTGGATGAGCCGGCCCGCCTGCTCGGCCACGGCCTTGGTGACCTCGGGCAGGGCGTGGGCGGTCATCGTGGTGAGGATGCCGCCGAAGAAGTCGAGGTAGCGGTTGCCGTCCGCGTCCCAGACGTGGCGGCCCTCGCCGTGGGTCAGCTCCAGGGGCCGGCGGTAGTAGAGCGCCAGCCACTCGGGGCTGACGGCGAGGTGCCGTTCGTGCAGTCCGGTCACGGCTCCACCAGCCCGTCGTAGGCGTCCGGCCGCCGGTCCCGGTAGAACGCCCACTGCTTCCGGACTTCCTCGATCAGGCCGAAGTCGAGGTCGCGTACGAGGAGTTCCTCCTCCTTGTCGCTCGCGACCTCGCCCACGAACTGGCCGCGCGGGTCGACGAAGTAGCTCGTGCCGTAGAAGTCGTTGTCGCCGTACTCCTCCTGGCCGACACGGTTGATGGCGGCGACGAAGTACTCGTTGGCGACGGCGGAAGCGGGCTGTTCCAGCTGCCACAGATAGCTGGAGAGCCCCCGCGAGGTGGCCGACGGGTTGTACACCAACTGGGCTCCGTTGAGTCCGAGTTGGCGCCAGCCCTCGGGGAAGTGCCGGTCGTAGCAGATATAGACGCCGACCTTGCCGACCGCGGTGTCGAAGACGGGCCAGCCCGCGTTGCCCGGCTTGAAGTAGTACTTCTCCCAGAAGCCCTTGACCTGCGGGATGTGGTGCTTGCGGTACTTCCCGAGGTACGAGCCGTCGGCGTCGATCACGGCGGCGGTGTTGTAGTAGAAGCCGGACTGTTCGAGCTCGAAGACGGGCACCACGACGACCATGCCGGTCTCGCGGGCCAGGTCCCGCATGCGCCGGACCGTCGGCCCGTCCGGCACGGGTTCGGCCCATCGGTAGTGCTCGGGTTCCTGCACCTGGCAGAAGTAGGGGGCGTTGAACACCTCCTGGAACCCGATGATCTTCGCGCCCTGCCGGGCTGCCTCGCGAGCGTGTTCCTCATGCTTGGCGATCATGGATTCGGTGTCGCCGGTCCAGGTCGCCTGGACAAGTGCGGCGCGTACGACGTGGGACATGAGCTGCTCCTTCGACGCGACGTCAGAGAGCCTTCTACGCGTTCTCTACGCCCGTAGACACGGTGCATAGGAGGAGAACGTAAGCCCCGTCACACAACGGGGCAAGACCATCGCCGTGAACCGGCGGAGTCGATCATGTTTCGTACCCGAGCGGTCCATACCGTCATCGGGGCCCCTCCGACGGCCCCCGGACGGCGGTTACGGCGCCACGATGCCCGCCACCCGCAGAGCGTGGACGACGTCCCACTCCCGCGCCGCCGAGATCTCGCGCGCGGCGGCGAGCAGCTGCGGGACGAGGGTGCGCGGTCCGCCCTCGGCGACGCGTGCGGCGTCCTGCGGGGTCCGTGCGCGGACGAAGGCGCCCAGCAGCGCCCGCGCCTCGGGTTCCAGGCCCGCCCGGTCGAGCGCGGCCACGGCGTCGGCGATCTCGCCGGCGGGCCGGGCCGCCCCCTGCCTCAGCAGCAGCCCGCAGTCGCCGTCACGGCCCGCCGCCGCCAGCACACCGACCGCCGCGGCGAGTCCGGCGGGCGGCAGGGAGGACACCTCCCACAGCAGGGTGGTCCAGTCGGCGTCCAGGCCCGCTCGGTGGAGGGCCACGGCGAGCACCGGCAGATGCCCGGCGGGCCGGCCGGCCGCCTCGCAGAGCACGGCGTGCGCCTCACCGCTGCGACCCTCGGCGCGCAGGCGTACGAGCAGGGCCACGGCGTCATCGGCGGCCCGGAGCACGGCGGGGTCGGGTTCCGCGGCGCGCGGGGCCCGTGCGCCGCCCTCCTCGGAGGGCGCCCCGCTGAAGCGCGCTCCGCGCGGGGAGGCGGTGGCCGGCGAGGGGGCCGGGAGGACGGGCACGGCGGACGGGAGCGGGTTCGGCTCCGCCTCGTCCTCGATCTCCAGACCGGCGAAACGCGCCCCGCGCATCTTCCTGCGTTTGGGGGCGGGGGCAGGGGCTGCGTCCTCCGGGGCGCGGCGCGGGCCCGGGACCACGGCCGGCGCACCGGGCTCCCCCTCGGCACGGAACCAGTCGTCCGGCACCGTACGCTCGACCGCCGCCAGCCGGTTGCGGAGCTCGGCGCACCGCGCGGTGGCACGGGCGTGGTCATCGCGCGCCCAGGCCAGGGCGTCGGTCTCCTCGTCCGGGGCACCGGCCCCGTCCGCACCGGCGGCCCTCATCCGCCGGGCGGCGTACGCCTGCTCCTGGAGCATCACACCGAGCCGGTCGGCAAGGGCCTGCCGGCCGCCCGGGCGCCTGTCGTGCGCGGCGGCCGACGCGGCGCACAGCTCGGCCGCGCGCACGGACTCCCGCGCGGCGTACGCACCGCCGCGTGCGGCGGCGAGGTCCTGGAGCAGGGACTCCACCACGTCCCAGGGCGGCACCTCGGTGCCGTCGAAGCAGGCGCGCATGCCCTCGGGATCGCGCGCGCGGAAGACTCCGTACCAGCCCTGCCCGGGGTCGAGCAGGGCAGCCAGGTCTCGTAGGTACTGTGCGAACGCCCTTACTTCCACCGCATGCTGTTGCACTGTCACCGTCGCTCTCACCGGCCGCCCGACTGGTTCTTCCGGTCCGCAGGCATTCGACCGCAGGCGTGTTACGGGAGGGCTACGCACGCTTTTCCGGCTCGGTGCGTCCGGAGTGCGCCGCACGGGGCGCGCGCCGGTCAGAGAGTGACGGCGATTCCCGTGTGGGGCCGCTTGCCGAGCCGTACGACCATGGCGGGCCAGTCCACGAGCCAGAACTTCCACGTGTACTTGCGGGCCAGCACCTTGCGCACCGCCGAGGTCCCCGCCGCGTCGAGCAGCCGGGCCGTGCCCTCGGCGCTCGGCGCGCCCTCGGCGATCCTGCCGCGGACGTCGCAGACGGTCACGAGGACCCGGCTGTCGTTGCGCAGCCGCTTGACCTTCCACGAGTCGGATCGCGTCCAGACGTAGAGGACACCGTCGTCCGCCGCCGCCCAGACGGGCGTGGCGACGGGTGTGCCGTCCTTCCGGTACGTGGTCAGACTGACGTACTCACTGCGCGCGAAGTCCTGGAGAGTCACGGGCGCGACCCTACTCCGCCCTACGCGATTAGCGGCAGGGCCCCCGCCTCCGCCACGGGCAGCGGGACGCAGCGCGTGAGCAGTTCGTCCATCGACAGTCCGAGGGCTCCGGCGAGCGCCGCGACCGTGAAGAACGCGGGCGTGGGCGCCCGGCCCGTCTCGATCTTCCGGAGCGTCTCGGCCGAGATGCCCGCGCTCGCGGCGACCGCGACCATGCTGCGTCCGCCGCGCGCCTCGCGCAGCACTTCGCCGAGCCGCTCGCCGCGGCGGCGCTCTTCGGGGGTGAGGGGGTTACGAACCATGCCGTCATTCTAATACCGGTCGGACCGGTATAGTAATTGGCATGGTTCATCTCAAGACAGACTCATCCATCGAGGCGATGCGCGAGGCCGGCCGGGTCGTCGCGCAGGTGCTCACCGCGGCGCGGAAGGCCGCGACGGCCGGCGTGACCCTGCGCGAACTCGACGAGGCGGCGCGCGAGGTCCTGCGCGAGGCGGGCGCGACCTCGCCCTTCCTCAACTACAAGCCGCACTTCGCCCCCACCCCGTTCCCCGCGGTCATCTGCACCTCGGTCAACGACGCGATCGTGCACGGGATCCCGACCGGCTACCGGCTCCGTGAAGGGGACCTGGTGAGCATCGACGCGGGCGCGAAGCTGAACGGCTGGGTGGGTGACTCCGCGATCAGCTTCACCGTCGGCCCGGCCGCGCCCGAGGACACCCGGCTCGTCGACACGGCGTTCGCCGCGCTGGACGCGGGCATCGCGGCGGCGGTCGTGGGCAACCGGATCGGCGACATCTCCCATGCGATCGGCACGGTGTGCCGGGGCGCGGGCTTCGGGATCATGGAGGACTACGGCGGCCACGGCGTGGGCAGGTCGATGCACGAGGACCCGTCCGTGCCGAACGAGGGGAAGCGCGGCCGGGGCATGCCGCTGCGGCACGGCATGGTGCTGGCCATCGAGCCGATGCTGACCGGCGGCGGCCAGGACACCTACCGCCACGACCAGGACGGCTGGACCCTGCGTACGACCGACGGCAGCCGCGCGGCGCACGCGGAGCACACGGTGGCCATCACCGACGACGGGCCCCGCATCCTGACGGCACTCTGAGCGGCCCCGTCCGCTCACGGTCCGCCGTCCTCGGCGCCGCTGGTCCGCCGCTGGTCCGCCACTAGTCCGCCGCTAGTCCGCCGCGACGAACTTCCGGGCGAGGGCCTCGCCCTCCGTCACCGCCGCCGCGTGGTCCTCGATCGGCGAGACGGCGGAGTCGCGGAACAGGATGTACGTGACGCCGGACGCCGTGCCGCCGCTCTTCGGGTCGGGGTCGATCCCGAGGGCCTTCGCCGTGGCGTACGAGGCCTCCCCGATGATCCCGGTGGGGCCGGTGTCCCCGACGACGGCGTACTGGACCTTGCCCCCGTGGATCACGGCGGCCACGCCTCCGCCCCTGATCCCGGACGTGGTGTGGTTCCAGAGCGGGCCGGGACCCGGCACGACGACGTACGGCAACGTGCTGGAGTCCAGCGGCTTGCCGGCCGACGTCTGGAAGGCCGTGGAGGGCAGGAACGAGGGGTCCGTCTTCTTGTTGCAGACGGTGGTGGTCCTGCCGTCGCAGTCGATGTCCATGTCCGCCTCCCAGAACACGGCCCCCTTCGTGCCGCAGACCGGGATCTTCGCCGGGCGGCCCTGGTCCGTCCGGTACAGCCCCTTGGAGATCCGGTCGCAGGTCTTGACCTCGGCCAGCAGCTCGGCGGCGGTGACCGTCCCTTCCCCAGGGACTCCGCCTTCCGGGGTGTCCGCCGTGGCGGGAAGCGCCGCGGCGGCGAGCACTGCGGCGCCGGAGGCCGCGGAGAGGGCGAGCATTCGCGTACGCACCGTGGGAGTTGCCCTTTCACTCGACACGGAGAGCCCGTGCGGGCCCTCCCTGGCCGACGGGGCCCGGTCCGGCCCCGGCCGCCGAACGGCCCGGGGCCGGCAGGACGCGTCGCGCCGTACCGGCCCCGGGGCTTCCGCACGCGGCGAGCCGTCAGCGACGGCCGCTCGGATTCACCACCATGGCCGAGCCCCCGCCGCGCCGCACCTTTTCGGCGGCCGCCAGCCAGCGGCCGTCGGGCAGGCGCTGGATGCCGGTGGCCGCCCCGATCTCGGGGTTCGCCTTGAACACATGTCCGAGCGCCTCCAGCTCCGCGCGCACCGGGCTGTCCCAGAGCCCCGGCTCGATCTCGGTGGTGGCCGAGTTGCGCTGGCTGGCGCGTGGCGCGGCAATCGCCTCGACCAGCGGGAGCCCCCGGTCGAGGTGGCCGGTCAGGGTCTGCAGCACGGTGGTGATGATCGTGGCACCGCCCGGCGAGCCCAGGGCCAGGACGGGCTTTCCGTGGTCCAGCACGATGGTCGGCGAGATCGACGAGCGCGGGCGCTTCGCCGGTCCGGGCAGGTTCGGGTCGTGGACCGCCGGGTTCGCCGGGGCGAAGGAGAAGTCGGTGAGCTCGTTGTTGAGCAGGAAGCCCCGGCCGGGCACGGTGATGCCGCTGCCGCCGGTCGACTCGATCGTCAGGGTGTAGGCGACGACGTTGCCCCACTTGTCGGCGGTCGTCAGATGCGTCGTGTTCTCGCCCTCGAACGTCGTCGGGGCGGCCTTGCCCCCGGTGGCGCAGCGGGCGGGGTCGCGCGGGTCACCCGGTGCGAGCGGGCTCGTGAGAACGGCGTCGTCCTTGATGAGGCACTCGCGGGAGTCGGCGAAGCGCTGGCTGAGCAGCTCCTTCGCCGGTACGTCCTCGAAAGCGGGGTCGCCGACCCAGCGGCCCCGGTCGGCGAACGCGATCCTGCTCGCCTCGATGAGACGGTGCAGATACCCCGCCTCGCCCGCCTTCGAAAGGTCCGTGGACTCGAGGATGTTCAGGGCCTCGCCCACGCTCGTCCCACCGGACGAGGACGGCGCGATGCCGTAGACGCCGAGGCCACGGTAGTCGACCTTCGTCGGGGCCTGGCTCAGCGCGCGGTACGCCTTCAGGTCCTTCGCCGTCAGATCCCCGGGACGCACCACACGGGTGGCCGCCGGGTCCACGGGAGGCGTGCGCACGGTCTCCACGATGTCCCGGGCGAGTTCGCCCCAGTACAGCTCGTCGATGCCCTCGCGGCCGAGCGTCCGGTACGTACGGGCCAGGTCGGGGTTCTTGAAGACCGAACCCGTGACCGGCAACTCCCCGCCGGGCAGGAAGAGTTCGGCGCTGGCGGGGAAGTCCGCGAAGCGCGCCTGGTTGGCCGCGGTCTGGGAGCGGAAGGTCTCGTCCACGACGAATCCGTCACGCGCCAGCCGCTCGGCGGGGGCCAGCAGCCGGCCGAGCGGCTTGCTGCCCCAGGCGTCGAGCGCCTTCCGCCAGGTGGCGGGTGTGCCGGGTGTCCCGACCCCCAGGCCGCTGGTCACCGCGTCGTTGAAGGGGATCGGCTTGCCGTTCTCCAGGAAGAGCGAGGAGTCGGCGCTGCGCGGGGCGGTCTCGCGGCCGTCGATGGTCCGGACGGTGCGGGTCCTCGCGTCGTAGTGCACGAAGTACCCGCCACCGCCGATCCCGGCCGAATAGGGCTCGGTCACACCGAGTGCGGCGGCGGTGGCCACGGCCGCGTCCACGGCGTTGCCTCCCTGACGGAGCACCTCGATGCCGGCCGCCGACGCGTCCGCGTCGACGCTGGACACCGCTCCCCCGTAGCCCACCGCCACCGGGGATTTGGGGGTCTGCGCAGGTGGCGAGGGTGAGGCTGGGGCCGCTGCACCGAGCGAGCCGATGACGGCGATCACGCTCAGGAACGACACATTCCGGCCGACGGAACGACGCATCCGTACCTCCAGTGAAGGATCGTCCGCGCAGGGTAACGCCGCATCACACGGATCGTCAGGACCGCCTCGGCCGTGTGTCCGAACGGACCGCTGATATGCCCGCTCATGAAGCCCTGGCCAGCCCCTGGACCCGGAATATGGGCGCTTTCCATCCCTGACGGACATCGACGGCCCGTCACCTTCATGGTCTGTCCCTCAGGTGCGAGTCCAGCGCTGGTTGCTGCCGCCCGAGCAGGAGTAGAGCTGGATGAGCGTGCCATTGGCGGTGTCGCCGCCGACGGCGTCGAGGCACAGGCCGGACTGGACACCGACGATGGAACCGTCGGAGTTCAGGCGCCATTTCTGGTTGTCGCCGCCCCAGCAGCTGTAGATCTGGACTTTGGTGCCGTTGCCGGTGCCGGCGGCGTCCAGGCACTTGTTGCCGTAGACCTTGAGTTCACCGGTACTCGTAGGGGTCCACTGCTGGTTGGGGGCGCTGTGGCAGTCCCAGAGCTGGACCTGGGTGCCGTCCGTGGTGCTGCTGTCGGGTACGTCGAGACAGCGGCCGGAACCGGAGCCCTTGATCTGCCCGGAACCCTCAGGGGGTGTGGTCGAGCCGCCGCCGTTGAGTGCATTGAGGACGGCGGTGTAGGCGGCCTTCTTGCTGCCGTCACCGTTGAACAGCAGCGGCGTGTCCTGCGATCGCCAGGAGTCGGTGTCGCGCACACCCCAGACGGTGATGCCGAGGCAGCGCGGGACGGCGAGGCAGTCGTTGGTCACGCTGGTGTAGGTCGAGGCCGAGGCGCCCTGGATGTCGAGTTCCGTGACGGCTACATCGACGCCGAGTGCGGCGAAGTTCTGCAGCGTGGTTCGGAAGTTGCTGTTGTAGGGGCTGCCGCTGTTGAAGTGGGCCTGGAAGCCGACGCAGTCGATCGGCACGCCGCGCTGCTTGAAGTCCCGGACCATGGAGTACATGGCCTGCGTCTTGGCCCAGGTCCAGTTCTCCACGTTGTAGTCGTTGTAGCAGAGCTTGGCCGCAGGATCGGCGGCGCGCGCGGCACGGAAGGCGACCTCGATCCAGTCGTTGCCGCTCCGTTGCAGGTTGGAGTCTCGCCGGGCGCCCGAATCTCCGTCGGCGAAGGCCTCGTTGACGACATCCCACTGGACGATCTTGCCCTTGTAGTGGGCCATCACGCCGTTGATGTGGTCGGTCATCGCCTGGCGCAGATCGTTGCCGCTGAGGTTCTGCATCCAGCCGGGCTGCTGGGAGTGCCAGGCCAGGGTGTGGCCACGTACCTGCTTGCCGTTCTGCACCGCCCAGTTGTAGACGCGATCGGCGGAGCTGAAATTGAACTGGCCCCGCTGTGGTTCGGTGGCGTCGATCTTCATCTCGTTCTCGGCCGTCACCATGTTGAACTCGCGGTTCGCGATCGTGGTGTACGCGGAATCACCCAGCTTGCCGGAGGCTATTGCGGTGCCGAAGTAGCGGCCGCTCTGCGTCGCCGCGGCGCCGAGCGTGTTCTCGGCGGCCTGTGCGGTCGGCGGCACGACCAGTGCGGCAACCACACCGAGGCTGCCGACGACCAGCGCTGACACTAGATTGCGGATCTTTCGCCTGACAGCCGCTCCGGGGAGGGCGTATGAACTCATCTCTGTGCCTCCAAAGTTGAGATCGGGAGGGGGCCGAAGTGAGGGAATGCGTCCGCCCGTCCCATGGGACGGACGGACGGGACGAGCCACCTCGGACAATTGTGTTGTCCAGGTCACCCCAAGCGTCCGAAATTTCGAACTGCGGTCGGCTTCTCAGACGTAAGGATCCGCAGCTTGACAGTGGATCGTCAATACGCCTGCCTGAGTTTCTTTCACTGCTCCGAAATTTTCGGGATCGGGAAAGGATGCCTAGGGGGCGCCGGGTTCCGTAGGGGGTGGGCATTCCGGGGCCCCATCAGGGCATCCCGGGTCCGGCGGGTCGCTCGGGACGAGCGCGGCAGCTCGCCACAACGGAAGGGCGGGGACCTTTGTGAGCAGATCGGCGCGAGGTCTTGACCGAACGGCCTCGCATTCCTAACTTGTGACGTCACGACATCCGGAAACTTTCGGAAACTTTCGAAGGTTGCACTTCTGCGAGCGACCCCCAGCACATGGGGCCGCCCCGACCTCCCACTGCCAGAAGGAGCTCCCCTGTGTGGTTTTACCCCCCGTCCAGGCTTGGCCCGAAGCGGTTACTCGCCGTGCTTGCTCCTTTGCTCCTCGTGGCCACGTTCCTCGGAGCTCAGCCGGCCGGCGCGGCGACCGTGGACCCCGGCGCCTCGTACGTGCTGGTCAACCGCGGCAGCGGCAAAGCGCTGGACGTCTACAACATGGCGACCAATGATGGCGCCCGCATCACCCAGTGGACCAGGAACGATCAGAAGCAGCAGCAGTGGCAGTTCGTCGCATCCGGGGACGGCTACTACCGCATCAAGTCACAGCACTCCGGCAAGGTACTCGACGTCCACAATTGGTCCACCGCGAACGGCGGTGCGATCGTCCAGTGGACCGACCTGCTCAGCGCCAATCAGCAGTGGCGGCTCGCCGACAGCCCGGACGGCTACGTACGGTTCATTTCGCGCCACAGCAACAAGGCCCTTGAGGTACAAGGCGCGTCCACCGCGGACAACGCGAACATCGTCCAGTACGACGACTGGGGCGGCACGAACCAGCAGTGGCAGCTCGTCAAGGTAGGCACCGAGACCCCCGGCCCGTGCGATCTTCCGTCGACATACCGGTGGACCTCGACGGGCGCGCTGGCGCAGCCCAAGTCGGGATGGGTCTCGCTCAAGGACTTCACCGTCGCCCCCTACAACGGCAGGCAACTCGTCTACGCGACGACGCACGACACGGGGACGAGTTGGGGCTCGATGAACTTCGGGCTGTTCACCAACTGGTCGGAGATGGCCTCAGCCAGCCAGAACACGATGTCGGCCGCCACCGTCGCGCCCTCGCTCTTCTACTTCGCGCCCAAGAACATCTGGGTGCTCACCTACCAGTGGGGCGGATCCGCCTTCTCCTACCGGACGTCGAGCGATCCCACCAACCCGAACGGCTGGTCGTCCCCGCAGGTCCTGTTCTCCGGAAGCATCTCCGACTCCGGAACAGGGCCCATCGACCAGACGGTCATCGGCGACGGGACGAACATGTACCTGTTCTTCGCCGGTGACAACGGCAAGATCTACCGGGCAAGCATGCCGATCGGGAACTTTCCGGGCAGCTTCGGCGCGACCTCGACCGTCGTCATGAGCGATACGACGAACAACCTGTTCGAGGCCCCGCAGGTCTACAAACTGCAGGGCCAGAACCGCTACCTCATGATCGTCGAGGCGATCGGCTCGCAGGGCCGCTTCTTCCGCTCGTTCACAGCAACGAGCCTCAACGGCTCATGGACGCCCCAGGCCGCGACCGAGAGCAACCCCTTCGCAGGCAAGACCAACAGCGGCGCCACCTGGACCGACGACATCAGCCACGGCGAACTGCTCCGCACCGGCCCCGATCAGACGATGACCGTCGACCCCTGCAATCTGCAATTGCTCTACCAGGGACGCAGCCCCAGCTCCGGCGGTGATTACGGTCTTCTGCCCTACCGCCCAGGTCTGCTGACACTGCAGCGCTGACGGCACCGAGGTGCGCACGGACCTCTGGGCGAGGAAGGCAGGCGACGCTCAAGAGGGACCGGTGCGAAGAACATGTCCATAGCCGGGGCCCGCATCCCTCGGGGTGCGGGCCCCGGCTACCGGTGACGGCAGTGGCGCCGCACCCACGTGCCTGGCCGCCGAGGTCGGACCGCGGTGCGGGAGGCACCGCGCCACCGAAGCGCCGTGGTCGAGGTGCATCCGGCGGCTCCGCGGCGCTGTGGTGGCCCCTGCTGCCGGAGTGTCCGAGCGGGATATCCGGCAGCAGGAGCACTGGTGGTGAGCAGGCTCGGTCAGCCGATGGCGATCTCGTCGACCAGGAAGACGGTCGAGAGGTAGGTGTCTTCGCTGCCTGCGAACTCCAGCTTCACCGTCTGGCCCTTGTAGGCAGACAGGTCGACGGTTCTCTGGACGTATCCCGCGCTCGCGTTCGCGTTGGAGTAGGTAGCCAGGGTGCTGTTGTTGACCTTGACCTTGAGGGTGTCGTAGGCGGTGGAGCCGGACTCCTGGGTGGTGATCTTCAGCCAGAACGTGAGCTTCGGGGTGCCGGCGGAGGGCACCGTGATGTTCGACTGGGAGAGCGACTCGATGGCGTTGGTGCCGTAGCCCATCATCCAGGCGTACCAGGATCCGCTGCGGGCGGGCTGCCCTCCGCGCCCCGCACCTCGCACCGGGCCGCGAGCTGAACCGCGCAGGGGCCGCCACCTCCTGCTCGGGTGCGCTCTCGATGTGACCGGTCAGCCCACAGGGGCGGGGCCCCACGGTGACCGAGTGGCGCAGCAGGACCCACCGGGTGAGCGCGGAGCCCGGCCCATCGGCGTACAGCATGACAACTCCCCTGCGTGTCAGGACGTCAGCCGGTCGCGCGGGAGTAGTTCCCGGTCCGGCGGGCTCGCCGCACGGGGGCCGGCCAGGACGTCGTAGGTGTGGAGTCGCACGCCACCCCCACGGCGCCCGGGCCGGCCGTGTGTCGCCCCGGTGACCGGCGTCGCCGGCCCTCCTTCGGCCGCGAGACGCCCGGCGCGCAGCTGACCTTCTCCCCCACCGGGTACGGGACGGATCGCGTCCCGGTCCCACGGTGCGGCAAGTGATCACCGGCTGCTGCCGGACGGACCCGGCCGATGGCTAGCGCACGCCCGGCAGCAACGGTCCTGGTTCGGCGGTGGCGACGCCCGTCCCCTCCGTCTTCGGGTTGCGCCGCTGCCGTCTGGCCACCCAGGTGGCGAACCAGGAGAGCAGCATGCACATGCCGATGTAGATGGGCGAGATCACCATGACCACGGGGATGAACGGCAGGTCGTAGTCGAGGTTCGACGCGATCAGCTTGCCCGCGTGGAGGAACTCCTCGTAGGTGATCAGATATCCCAGCGAGGTGTCCTTGAGCGCCACCACCAGCTGGCTGATGATGGTGGGCAGCATCGCGCGCACCGCCTGAGGGGCCAGGACATGGGTGGTGACCTGCGTCTTGCGCATGCCCAGCGCGTACGCCGCCTCCCGCTGGCCCCGCTCCACGGAGTTGATTCCCGTACGGAAGACCTCGGCGAGCACGGAGCCGTTGTAGAGGGTCAGGCCGGCCACCAGCGCGGGCAGCGGCTGGACCTTGAGCGCGACGAAGATGAAGAAGATCATCACCAGCACGGGCATGGCCCGGAAGAACTCGACCAGCAGGGTCGAGACCCAGCGCACCGCCCTGTGGTCGGAGAGCCGCCCCACGGCGAGCACGGCCCCGAGCAGGAGGGAGAGCACCGCCGCGTAGGCGAAGGCTTTGAGAGTGTTGCCGAGTCCTCGCAGCAGCAGTTCCTGGATGCCCACGTAGGTGAAGGGCGTCCACTTGGCGCTGGTGAACTGGCCCGTGTCGAAGAGCAGATAGATGATCCAGCCGAGCAGCGCGAGGATAGCGACCGTCGAGACGACGCCGTAGGTGAAGTGCCGTTTGCGGGTGACCGGGCCGGGGATGTCGTAGAGCGCGGTCGCGGAGGTGGTGGAGTGGGTCATCGGGCGACTCCCCAGCGCTTCTCCATCACGTTGAAGAGGGCGCTGATGGCGAGGGTGATGATCAGGTATCCGACAGCGATCCAGACGAAGGACCAGATGATGCTGTAGCCGAGTTCGTTGAGCGTCTTGTAGGTGCCGAGCAGCTCCGTGACGCTGAAGGCTCCGGCGATCGCGGAGTTCTTCGCGAGCGCGATCAGGGTCGATCCCACGGGCGGGATCACCGACCGGAAGGCCTGTGGCAGCACCACGCTGCCGAGCGTCTGGTTGAAGGACATCCCCAGGCTGCGGGCCGCCTCGCCCTGCCCGGTGGGCACGGTGTTGATCCCGGACCGCAGGGCCTCGCAGATGAAGGCCGAGGTGTAGCAGCCGAGGGCGAGCACCGCGAAGACCTGGAAGGGAAGGACCAGGCCGAAGCGCGGCAGGCCGAGCAGCACGGCGAAGAAGAGCAGCGTCAGCGGGGTGTTGCGGAGCACCGCCACCCAGACGGTGCCGATCACCCGCAGCGATCCGACCGGCGCGACCCGGAAGGACGCCATGACGAACCCGAGCACCAGCGCCAGGATCGAGGCGTAGACGGTGAGTTCGACGGTGCCGAGGAAGCCCTCGCCGTAGAGCGACCAGTTCTCTGTCAGTACATCCATGATGGCCCTGCCCCTCAGGTCGCCGGGTAGCGGTCGATGGGCGGCGGTGTCGGCGCGGGCACCCCGGACAGCCCGAGGGTCGCCTCGAACGCCTTCTTCCAGTTGCCGTTCTTCTCGTTGGCCTCCAGCGCGTCGTTGAGCGCGAAGCGAAGCGCGTTGTCACTGCGCGGGACGCCGATGCCGTACGGCTCCTCGGAGAAGGGCTTGCCGACCACCTTCATCTCGTCCGGCGCCTTGGCCGCGAAGCCCAGCAGGATGGCGTCGTCGGTGGTGACGGCGTCGACCTGGAAGGTGAGCAGGTTGTCGACACAGATCGAGTACGTGTCGTAGGCGACGAGGTCCGCCTCGGGGAAGTCCGCGGCGATGCGCTGGTAGGGGGTGGATCCCGCGGCCGAGCAGACGGTCTTGCCGGCGAGGTCCTGCGGGCCCTTGATGTCGTTCTCGTCGGTGCGCACCAGCAGGCCCTGGCCGGCCATGTAGTAGGGCCCGGCGAAGCCGACGAGCTTCTTGCGCATGTCGTTGATCGTGTAGGTGCCGACGTAGTAGTCGATCTGCCCGTTCTGGAGCGCCGTCTCGCGGTTGGCGGAGGCGATGGTCCGGAAGCGGATCGTGTCCGGCTCGAAGCCGAGCGAGGCCGCCATCATGCGGGCGATCTCGATGTCGAAGCCCGAGTAGATCCCGGTGGCCGGGTCCTTCTCACCGAGGTAGGGCTGGTCCTCCTTGGCGCCGACGACGAGGTAGCCGCGCTTCTTGGCCTTCGTCCAGGTCCTGGACTCCGGCAGTTCGAAGCCGGTGTCGACGGTGTACTGGGGCAGCGCCCCGGCCTTCGGCCCCTTGACCGGCGGGCTGCCCTCCCTGCCGCAGCCGGCGGCGAGCGCCATGATCAGGAGGCAGGCCAGCACGGCCGCGATGTTTCTCGTACGCAACACGGTGCCCCCCGTCAGTGCTTGAGGATCTTGGACAGGAAGTCCTTGGCGCGGTCGCTCTCCGGGGCGGTGAAGAAGTCCTCCGGGGTGCGGTCCTCGACGATGCGGCCGTCGGCCATGAAGACCACGCGGTTGGCGGCGGACCGGGCGAATCCCATCTCGTGGGTGACGACGACCATGGTCATGCCCTCGCGTGCGAGCTGCTGCATGACCTCCAGGACCTCGTTGATCATCTCCGGGTCGAGCGCGGAGGTGGGCTCGTCGAACAGGAGCGCCTTGGGGTCCATGGCGAGGGCGCGGGCGATCGCGACGCGCTGCTGCTGACCGCCGGAGAGCTGGGCGGGCAGCTTGTCGGCCTGCGAGGCGAGCCCGACCCGTTCCAGCAGCTCCCGGGAGCGCCGGTCGGCCTCGTCCTTCTTGCGCTTGCGGACCTTGAGCTGGGCGAGCGAGACGTTCGCCAGGACGGTCTTGTGGGCGAAGAGGTTGAACGACTGGAAGACCATGCCCACTTCGGCCCGGAGCTCGGCAAGTCCCTTCCCCTCCTCGGGGAGGGGCTTCCCGTCGATGGCGATGTGACCGGACTCGATCGTCTCGAGTCTGTTGATGGTCCGGCAGAGCGTCGACTTACCCGATCCGGAGGGGCCGATGACCACGACCACCTCCCCGCGGCCGACGGTGAGATTGATGTTCTGCAGTACGTGCAACTTCCCGAAGTACTTGTTGACGTCCCGCAGCTCGATCAAAGGATCGACGGCCATACGCTGCCCTACCCACTTATCGCTTGTGTCGAGGTCAGCGCAAACTATCCAGGACGAACACGCACTTCGGAGCTGACACGCACCAACAGCGCATAAGGATGTTTATCGCGTTTTGGCCTCGGGCCCGCTCTCCGCCGACTCCGCGTACATCTCGGAGAGCTCGGGGCTCCCGGACATCGCCCAGTCCAGGCCCGCGGCGACCACGTCGATCTCTCGCCCGGACGCCAGCCGCACGACGGGCTGCCCGCTCGCCAGGATGTCCCAGACCGCGCCGGGGACCGTGCGCACGAGTACGGTGCCGAGGTAGAGGCCCGCGTCGTTGCCCACCCAGGGCAGTTCCTCGGGATCGTCGCGCCAGACCGGCGTCAGCTGGTCGAGGGCGGCCAACGAGGCTGGACTGTCGTCGAGTTCGAGACCACGCTGCCCTGCTCGGGCGCGCAGCAACTCGCATTCCGCGAACAGCTCGGCGACCCCCTCGGGGTCGGTCCGGACGGCGGCCGCGAGGGACCCCGGACGCGTACCGCCCTGTCGCTGCCGCCAGTTGTCCAGGAAGGGGATGTTCATGATCGATTCCCTTGGAAGGCCGAAGCGCCGGGCTTCGGGCCGGGCTGGACACCGGTGGAGCCGCTCCTGGTCGGCGAGTGAGCCACGTATGGCTCCGGTTGGCCTGCGTTCGCCATGTTCATCTCCCACTCGACTCCCATTCACACCACGGCACCACGGGGAACAACTCGTCCTGAAGCACCGCCATCAGGATCACCATGACACAAAACCGGCCCCGGTTCCCGGCACCTCCGGGGGCGCACACGACCTGCTCACACGACTACCGAACGGTAGCTCGGGTCGCCCGGCGGCCGGCGGCCGGCAGCCCGGACGGTACGGCGGACCGGGCCCAGGCCCAGCGGCGGGATCGGCGTGCCCATCTCCACCCTCGGTCTCAACTCCCCTGCGGCAACGGACCGGGGGGCACGGCGGAGTCCGCACGGGCGGGAACGCGGCCCGCGGCGCGCGACATCGCGCGGCACGTCCGGGACCTCGCCGGAGGCCGGAGCAGACCCGGTGTCTAGGGTACGGACATGACCTCGCAGAACTCGCAGAACTATCTCTCCGGACTCTTCTCACTGGAAGGCCGCGTCGCCGTGGTGACCGGCGGCAGCTCAGGCATCGGCCGGGCCATCACGGAGGCCCTCGCCCGCGCGGGCGCGAGCGTCGTGGTCGTGGCGCGCCGGGAGGCGGAGCTGAGGGAGACCGTCGACGAGCTCACCGCCGAAGGCTGCCGGGCGGCCTGGGTGAGCGCCGACCTCGGGACTGCCGAGGGCGTGCGGCTGGCGGGGGACGAGGCCGCGGCCGCGTTCGGCGAGCCGGACATCCTGGTCAACTCCGCGGGCATCAACCTGCGGCCGCCGATGAGCGAGCTGGACGAGGAGACCTGGGACACCACGATGGCGGTGAACCTCAAGGCGCCCCATCTGCTGGGCCGCCGGTTCGGCCCCGGCATGGCCGAGCGCGGCTTCGGCCGGATCATCCACATCACGTCCCAGCAGGCGCACCGGGCCTTCGTGCAGAGCGGGGCGTACGGAGTCTCCAAGGGCGCGCTGGAGTCGCTGGCGCGCTCGCAGGCCGAGGCCTGGTCCCCGTACGGCGTCACTTGCAACACCCTGGTGCCCGGCTTCGTGATGACGCCGCTGAACCAGCGGCTGTCGTCGGACCCCGAGCGGGTGGCGGCCCTGGCGGCCCGCACGATGGTGGGCCGCAACGGGCTGGCCGAGGACTTCGCGGGCGCCGCGGTGTTCCTGGCGAGCACGTCCTCGGCGTACGTCACCGGGCAGTCGGTCTTCGTCGACGGCGGGTTCTCGGTGCACTGACGCCCGCCGGGTGACGCCTGATGCCGCCCCGGCGAGGGGCGGCATCGGCGGTTCATGGACCCCGCCATGTCACCTTCCGGCGTCCGGGTCCGGTTCCTCCGCCTCGTCCGCCACCGCTGCCGCGACGGCTGACGACGCCGCGTCCTTGTCGATGCCCAGCCCCGCGAGGAGACCCGCGCCTCCCTCGAACTCCAGCACGGCCAGCAGGATGTGGCCGCTGCCGACGAAGTCATGACCGAGGCGCAGCGCCTCCCTGAAGGTGAGCTCCAGGACCTTGCGGGCCCCGGCGTCGTACGGGATGAGCTCGGGGACCTCGCCGGCCGGGGCCGGGAGCGCGAGAGACGCCGCCTCCCGTGCCGCGTCCAGCGAGACCCCCAGCCCCGCGACGGTCCGGGCGCCGAGCGAATCCGGCTCGGCGAGGAGGCCCAGGACGAGGTGTTCCACTCCCACCTCGTCGTTGCGGGCGGCATGGGCCTCGTTGCTCGCGCCCATGACGGCGTTCCTGGCCTCCGTGTCGAACTGACCGAACCCCTGACTCGGGTCCAGGTCCGACGCCTCGCCGGGCTTCTTGGGCACGAACCTCTTCTGGGCGGCCTGCCGGGTGACTCCCATGCTGCGGCCGATATCCGTCCAGGACGCGCCTGAGCGGCGCGCCTGGTCCACGAAGTGACCGATGAGATGGTCGGCGATCTCGCCCAGGTGATCCGCGGCGACCACCGCCCCGGAGAGCTGCTCCAGGGCGTCGGCGTGGGTCTTCTTGATCGCCTCGATGAGGTCGTCGAGGCGGATCGGAGGGTTGGGGCGCAACGGCTTCGTCATGAGGCAACCCTAGGTTGACACCCCCTGACCGTCAACCCGAAGTTGACACTTGAAGTGCCCTTGCCCTTGACGCCCGGGGGCTGTTGGCTGTGAGTGGCCGACCAGGAGACCGGGACGGCCTCGACGACACGGAAGAGCGACAGAGGGGTGTGCGATGGCCGGGGACCGCGACGGCATGGTCGTCTACTGGCGGCCCGGCTGCCCGTACTGCATGAAGCTCCGGCTGCGGCTCCGCTTCTCCGGGCTCACCTACAGCGAGGTGAACATCTGGCGCGACCAGGACGCCGCCGCCTACGTACGCTCGGTCGCCGACGGCAACGAGACCGTGCCGACGGTCTCCGTCGCGGGGCACGCCATGGTCAACCCCTCCAAGCGCGAGGTCGTGCGGGCCGTGACCGCACACGCCCCGCACCTGCTGCCCGCGAAGGACACGGCGAGGAGGAGCTGACCACGCGGCGGGCCGGAGAGGCTCCCCCGCGCCCCGGCTCCGCCCCGCCCGCGCGCCGCTCCCGTCAGACCTCCAGGTCCACGACCACGGGGGCGTGGTCCGACGCGCCCTTGCCCTTGCGCTCCTCGCGGTCGACGTAGCTGTCCTTGACCGCCGCCTGGAAGGGGGCGTTCCCGTAGACCAGGTCGATGCGCATGCCCTTGTTCTTCGGGAAGCGCAGCTGGCGGTAGTCCCAGTAGGTGTACGGGTGGGCGTACTTCAGGGGGCGGGGCACCACGTCGAGGAGCCCCTCCTCGCGCAGCGCGGCGAGGGCGGCCCGCTCGGCGGGAGTGACATGGGTGGAGTCCACGAACTCCGCGGGGTCCCAGACGTCCTCGTCGGTCGGCGCGATGTTGAAGTCGCCGAGGACCGCGAACGGCAGCGCCCCGGCCGCGTCCGCCGCCACGGACTTCCTCAGGGCCTCCAGCCAGCGCAGCTTGTAGCCGTAGTGGCCGTGGTCGACCTCGCGGCCGTTGGGGACGTAGACCGACCAGACCCGGGCGGGCCCGCAGGTGGCCGAGATCGCTCTCGGCTCCTGCACCCCCTCGTACTCCGGGCCGTCGGGCAGGCCCGTCACGACGTCCGTGAGGCCGACGCGGGAGAGCAGCGCGACGCCGTTCCACCGGCCCGTGGCGTTGACCGCGGACTCGTAGCCCAGCTCGCGCAGCGCCTCGGCGGGGAACTGCTCGAGCGTGCACTTGGTCTCCTGGATGCACAGCACGTCGGTGCCGCTGCTCTCCAGCCAGGCCAGCAGCCTCGGGAGCCGGGCCGTGATCGAATTGACGTTCCACGTGGCGATACGCATGCAGCAAACCTAACCGCTCCCACCGACAACGGGCTCAGAGACGGGTCGCGTCGCCCGGGGTCAGCCGGCTGTGGTCCGCTCCGCCGAGCGCGCCGATCTGCATGTCGTAGATCGGGCGGGCGAGGTCGGTGAGCAGGGCGTCGTGAATGTCGATCGCGCGGCGCGGCTTCACCTCGCGTACGTAGTCGATGACCTCGGAGATCTTGCTCCAGGGAGCCATCACGGGCAGCATCAGCGTGTCCACCGGGTGATCGGGCACCGTGAGCGCGTCGCCCGGGTGGAACACGGAACCGTCCACCAGGAAGCCGATGTTGGTGATCCGCGGGATGTCCGGGTGGATCACGGCGTGGAGTTCACCGTGCACCTGGACGTCGAACCCTGCGGCGGTGAACGTGTCGCCGTGGCCGACCGTGTGGACTCGCCCCGGGAACGCGGCGGACAGCTGCTCGGCCACGCTGCGCAGGGTCCACAACTGCGCGGCGGGGTTGGACTCCAGGCCCGCGCGCAGCCGCGCCTCGTCGAAGTGGTCCGGGTGCTCGTGCGTCACCAGGAACGCGTCAGCACCGGCGGTGGCGTCGTCCTCGGAGAACCCTCCGGGGTCGACGACGAGCGACCGCCCGTCCCGCTCCAGACGGACGCACGAGTGGGTCTTCTTGGTCAGCGTAAGAGAAGAAGCGTTCATGCTCCTATCCTGCTACGCGGGCGGAGTGGTTTCCTCCTGGATCACGGACCGCGCGATCTCGAACGCCGCGCCGGCCGCCGGCATGCCGCAGTAGACGGCGGTCTGGAGCAGCACCTCCTTGATCTCGACCGGCGTGAGTCCGTTGCGCAGGGCCGCCCTGATGTGCTGGGCGAGGCCCCCCAGGTGCCCGGAGGCGACGACCGCGGTGAGCGTGACGCAACTGCGCGACCTGCGGTCGAGTCCCTCGCGGGTCCAGATCTCGCCCCAGGCGTAACGGGTCAGGAGCTCCTGGTAGTCGTCGCTGAACCCGTCGGACGCGGCCGTCTCCGCGTCCACATGGGCATCGCCCAGCACCTCGCGCCGGACCTTCATCCCCCGCTCGTGGAGATCGCTGCGGGCCGGGGCGGAGGCATCGGGCGCCTCGATCGCGGGAGCGATCTCGGCCACGGGGACGACCGGGGCGAAGGGGGTGGCGAAACCCGGGGAGGGCGGTACGGGGATCGACGCCTGGGTGTCCTGCCAGGAGGTCGAGAAGTGCATGAGCAGCAGGTCGGTGACGGCGGCCGGCTGCTCGACCGGCGCCAGGTGGCTGGCGCCCGGCACGAGGGCGAGCCGGGCGTCCGGAATGCCCGCGACGAGGGTCCTGGCCTCGGCGGGCCCGGTGACCTTGTCCTCGGCACCGACCAGGACGAGGGTCGGCACGCCGATGCGGGGCAGTTCCGTACGGATGTCGAAGGCGGCCAGTGCCTCGCAGGCGGCGATGTAGCAGCCGGGGTCGGTGGTGCGGACCATCTGCACGGCCCACTCGACGATGGCGGGCTGGGCCGCGGCGAAGCCGGGGGTGAACCAGCGTTCCGGGGAGGTGCGCGCGATCGGCTCCAGCCCGTTGCTGCGGACGATCACCCCGCGCTGCCGGAACTCGTCGGCGCTCCCGAAGCGCGGCGAGGCGGCGACCAGGGCGAGGGCGGCGACCCGGTGCGGGTGGCGCAGCGCGAGATCGGCGCCGACGGCCCCGCCGACGGCGCAGCCCGCGTATCCGAAGCGCTGCACTCCGAGGCTGTCCAGCGTGGCGAGGACACGGTCGGCGATCTCGGTGACCGAGGCGGCGGGGTGCGCGGGAGCCCCGCCGTGCCCCGGCAGGTCGTACCGGAAGACCCTCCAGTGCTGGGAGAGCTCGGGTATCTGGCGGTCCCACATGTGCCATGTGGTACCCAGGGACGGCCCGATCACCAGGACCGGAGCGTCTTCTGGCCCGTCAAAGCGGTATTGCATGGTGTTCGGTGGTGTCTCACTCACGCCCCAGACCCTCTCACGTCTCACCTCCAGAGCTACCGCCAGGGCCAGAAAGTCTGGGGTGACGCCGGCATGGACGCCATGTGGAGCGCCTCGACGGTCAAGGTCATCGGTGCGGGTATCGATGACCCCGACTTCGCCGACAAACTCAGCCGTCTGATCGGCGACCACGACGTCGAGACCACCTCGACCTCGCACTCCGAGTCCGGCAAGTCGACCTCGGTGTCAATGCGGCAGGAACGGATCCTGCCCGCCGACGCGATCCGCGCCCTGCCCAAGGGCACCGCGCTCTGCTTCGCCACCGGCATGCGCGCCGCCATGCTCGACCTGCGCCCCTGGTACCGGGAGCCCGGAGCGGAAGAACTGTCCGCAGCCTCCGCCCGCGCGTCAAAGGCGATCACCGACCGCGCCGTCGCGAAACACGCGCCGACACAGTCCGGCTTCGGGCAAGCCGCCTGAGCCGTATCCGCTTGGCTCGGCGCCGGTCCGCTCCTGGGAGGAGGACTGCGCGCGCCTGGTAACTAAAAGCTGGCCGCCCGCCTCGGGCCAGATGGCACCCCCTCCCGGGCACGTCGCCCGCTTCCGGTAAGCCCCTGAGCAAACGCCTCGCCCTAACCGTCTGCGGGACGGGCTGGACGAGCGCGGATTCACACTCCTGGAGATGACCTGCACATTTACGAACCCACCGACCTCGATGACATGTCCCCGCGCCATGCAGTGGATGCCGTAGCTGCGGACATACGCGACCACCCCATCACCGTGGACGGCACCGGCCTGTTCAACGCCACGCGGCACATTGGCCTGCTGTGCCACCTCACCTCGCGCATGACCGCCGACGCCGAGTACCAGCTCGCCCCGAACATCGCCGGCCTCCCACCCGCCGAGATCCTCGGTAGGACCGCCGGCCACCTCGGACGGGCCATCGCCCACTACACGCAGGCCCTCACCCCACTCATCACCCTCACCACCACGGTGCAGCACAAGCTCGACTCGCTCGACCACCACAGCCGCCTGCTGGCCCACTTCGACGACGCCGGACGGGCCCTGACCGCGGCTCGCACCGCGCTGGAGGCACCGCAGCCTCCCGCTGCTCCCAGCGCACCCGCTCCGGCACCCTCCGCACCGCTCGCACGCGCTGCCCGGCGCCGCGCATGACAACACCGCCCGTCGAGGGCCTTCTGTTTGAGGTCCCCGCTCCGCCGACGTCGGTCGAACGGTTGCTGCTGCTCGCGGACCAGTACACCCGCCACAACGACATGCTCGACCTTCATCTCCATACCAGCACGTATTGCGAGCCTGACGCCCACATCGCCTCGACACGGCGACTCGCATCAGCAACCCGCACCGCCCTTCAGGCGCTCACCAACGAGCGGCTCTATGAGAGTCCCGAGGTGGCCGACGCGACGGTCCGCCTCCAACAGCTCGCCTTCCTGAGCACCGCCTGCACAGACCAGCCTCTGTCGATGGCTCGGGCGTTGACGGCACTGGCCCCAGAGGCTGCCGTGGAAAGCGCCGTACGCATAGCCGGAGAGATCCGACGCCGACGCGGAAGCGCCACCGACGTTCCAGACCTGCAACTGAACGCCACACAGGACCTCGCCCTGCGGGCGATCGCACGCGGACACGTCGTGGCCACCACATCCCAGGGCCGGCACTACGTCCATTCCCGGGACGCACGCGTGCTGATCGGCACGCTGCGGTCGCTGGAGGCCAACGACCTCGTCGAACGCGTCCCGCAGTCCGCATCCCCTGCCTTTGTCGGGGGGCCGCTGCAGGACCGAGTCCGTCTCACCTCAGCTGGAACCACCGCCCTGGCCTCCACCATCGGCCTGCCTCCAGTCGCCGCGAGCCCGTCGGCAACGGTTTCGCCGCCCGCCCCGGCCAGCGCGCGGACGGCGGCCCGAAGCCGCTGACCGACCCTCCAGCGCCGACCCTTTTCAAGGTCGCGCGGATCCGCAACTCACCGGAGCCCATCATCCCCCTGCGCCACATCGATCTGCCGCTCCAGATCGACCTTCTCCGCGAGCTCGGAGCCGACTTCACCGCCCTGCACACCAAAGTCACCGCGCTCGCCCCCGAGCCGGGCAGTGACCTGCTGCGGCAGGTCGGCCCGCAGATCCTCGCCATCCACGACCTCGTGAGCCGGTCCCTGGTCCGGCTGTCCGTCCTGGACGGCAGTCAGTACACCGCCGTGCCCGGCAGCCGGGTCTCATTGGAGACGCTCAGCGGCATCACCGCGTCCGCTTCGATCGCCGCCTCCCAGCTGGCACGAGCCATCGGCGACAACCCGCTCGACGGCGCACTCTTCGCCGACGGCCCGCCTGCCGACGAGGAGTTCGTGCGCCAGACGCGGCACACCGAGGCCGCACCGGTCCTGACCGCAAGCCTGGCCAGCGCCGCCCAGCACCTCGAACTGAGCGCAACTTGCTGCCAGTACACGGCATCAGCCATCATCCGCGACCTGACAGAGCACCCCGAGCACCGGCCCGACCTGCCGGAGCTGTCGCCCGCCCAGTACGCGGTGCTCGAACGAATCGCCCGAGGCGGCACCCGGCGATACGCACCGCTCAAGAGCCCCGTCCGCATCACCGACAGCGACGGCCGGCCCGTCCACCCCAAGCCCTTCGGCGTGCTGGAGAAGGAGCGCCTGATCCGTGTGGCGCGGACTTCCAGGTACATCAGCCAGGACGTCGTGGTCACGGCCGCCGGACAGCTCGCACTGGACTTCCAGAAGCCGCACCGCTCCCAGGCACCGTCACCGGTCAAACCGCCGCCGGCACCCCGCAACACGGGCGGCAGGAAGCCGTGAACACGTTCGCCCCGAACGATCTGGTCCTCGTCTCGCCGCGGTACCGGGCCGGCAGCGGAACGAACAAGATCAACGACGTCATCGGTCCCCTGGTCCACCTGTTCACGTGGCCCTACGAGCACAATCCGCAGACCGGCCGCATCGACATCGACAGCCCCTGCCGCAGCGTGTTCCTCGACTTCGACCCCAACCGTCAGGACGGCGTGTAGTGGACCATCGCCCACCACGAGCCCAACTGGCAGATCGAGTTCAGCCGGCAGACGCCGACCGAGGCCATCGCGTCCGTTACCCAGGCCCTGCCCCAGCTGCTCGGTGACCGCCGGCATGCCGCCCGCATCTCCCTCGCGGCCGAGTCCGTCTCCCACCTTGCCAAGACCAGCGGCTGGGAGGCGTCCTCCATTTCGTCGGGGGTGGCGTGGGCCTCTTCCGACGGCCACTGCACCGTCGAGCACCGCTCGGACCCCCTGCATCCCTGGCGGATCGAGCACTCCGTGTACGACGGCTTCGACACGCACTGGAGCGCCACCTTCACCCCGGAGGTGCCCGAGCCCCTGGTCGCCCAGTTCTTCACCCACCTCGCGACCACCACCCCGGTGGAACGTCTCTTCCGCGATGTCCCGTACTTCGTGCAGAAGCTGGACGAAGTGCTCATCACCCCGATCCATGGGGCTGCTGTGAATCCGCATGTCGCCCACGACGGTGCCCAGCTCGGCCATGCCGTACGCCATCGCTGATCTCTCGCCATGGACAAGAGGTCGCATCCGCGTGTCTGCCCGACCCCGCTGACGGGCCGGCCCGCACCGGCCCCTCCATCTTTCTCCCATTGCAGAAGGTTTGCCCATCAGTCCGCTTCCCTCCCCCACCAGCACGCGCCGTGTGTCTCTGCCCGACGGCGCTGAACTGACCGCCTACCTCGACGGGCCGGCCGACGCGCCCGTCACCCTCGTTCTGGTCCACGGGCTGTCCGTCACCGCGGACCTGTGGCGCCTGCACACCCCACCCCTTGCCGCCCACGGCGTCCGGGTCGTGCGCTACGACCAGCGCGCACACGGACAGTCCACCCGGGGAACAGCCCCGATCAGGCTCGAAAAACTCGCCGATGACCTTTCCTTCCTCATCGACAACTGCGCCCCGCACGGTCCGCTGGTCCTCGCCGGCCACTCCATGGGCGGAATGATCCTGCAGACCCTGACGACGATGCGTCCCGACCTGCTCCCCCGGATACAGGGCCTCCTGCTGATCTCCACGCCCGACGGACCGGTCACCACCCGCCCCGTGCCCGGGCTGCGGACCCGGCTCCTCAGCTGGGGCCGCGACCTCCTCGCACACACCTGCACCCACGCCCCCGCGGTGGTGGACGCGATACGGCGCCGCCTGCCACGCTCCAGCCCCTGGGCCCTGTCCACCACCGCACCCCCAAGCGGTGGCACCAGCATGCCAGTCGCCTGTCGGCGCGGCCTGCACCACACCGCCACCCGTGACATCGCCGCGTTCTGGCAAGCACTCGCCATCCGCGGATCCCGTCCCGTCGACGGGCTGCGCACCGTGGGTCCGCGCCTGACCCTCCTTGCAGGTTCCGCTGACGTCCACGTGCCCGCCGACCACACCCGGGCCCTCGCCCTCCGCCTGCCCCAGGCACGGTTCGTGCTGACCGACCAGGCCACCCACACGCTTCCCATCCGCCACCCCCACGCCGTCGTGGAAAGCCTGACCCACCTCCTGTTCACCGCCCGAAACCACTGACCCCCGTGGAAAGGAACATCCTGCTCGCCGCTCAGAAACTCGGCGCTCTCCTCGCCCAACCCGCATGCCGACTCGGTGTTTTCGTCCCCGCCGGCCTGCATCCGCAGACCGCTGAGCAGCTCCACCTCGACTGCCTCGCGGACGCCGGAGCCGACCTGTTGGAGATCGGCTTTCCTCATCACGCGCCCTTCCTCGACGGTCCCGTCATCCAGTCCGCCTACCGCCGCGCCCTTCGACACGGGCACGTGCTGGATCGCACCGTCCGTGCGGTTGAGCACGCCGCTCGCCTGCGGCCGACCGTCGTCATGGCCTACTGGGATTCCGTCAGTCGCCACGGCCCCGAGCACGTGGCCGACCTGTTCGCCGACGCTGGCGCCGCCGGGGTAATGGTCGTCGATCTGCCTGCGCACATGGCCGCACGCTGGCATCAGGCCGCGAGCCGCGCGGGCCTGGTCACGCCGAGCCTCGTCCCGCGCCGCACCCCCGGCTCAGGTCTGCCGGCGGCGGTAGCCGGGGCGTCGGGATGGCTCTACGCGCCCGCCAGTACCGCCCTCACCGGCCACCAGGGCGCGGTGGACCTCTGCGCGCTCGCCGACTTCATCCAGCGTCTTCGGCAGGCCGTTTCGGTCCCCGTCGTCTCGGGAGTGGGGATCTCCACCCCGGCTCTCGCGGCACGCATTGCTCCGCTGGTGAACGCGGTCATCATCGGCACTCCTGTCGTCCGCGCTCTGCTGACGAAGCCCGGCCAGGCCCCTGCCGTGGCCGCGTCGTTCGCTCAGGCGCTGCGCCCGACCTTCAGGGAGCACCGTGTCTGATTTCGATACGCCGGCCGAGCCCCTCTCGCGCCTGAGCGCAGAAGCCCTTGCGTTGCGCCACGCACTGGGCGCCGCTGGCAAGGACCGCGACGCCCGCGCCCTGGCCACCTGGATCACCGATGCGCAGACTCTCGCCCGCAGCGCGCTGGACATCCTTCTCGACCTCACGCCGGCCCGGTCGCACACCACGGCCGAAGGACTGCTGTTCCT
Source organism: Streptomyces sp. NPDC002125 (assembly GCF_053593715.1). Classification (NCBI taxonomy): domain Bacteria; kingdom Bacillati; phylum Actinomycetota; class Actinomycetes; order Kitasatosporales; family Streptomycetaceae; genus Streptomyces; species Streptomyces sp. NPDC002125. Next base: position 212,684 of record NZ_JBSFDD010000012.1, read on the forward strand.
CGACCGCCTCGCGCAGATCGCCAAGGCCGCCCAGGACGCCGGCGCCGAACTGACCGCGGCCCTGGCCCACGCCGTGGAGAACCAGCGCCGATGCGTCGCCGCCTCGTCGGGACGGGTTGTTGTCATCGGGCCTTCGCCCCAGCAGCTCATTGCCTCGGCCGCCAACCTGCTCGGCCGCATCCCCGCCCTCTGCCACGCGATACACCACGAGCGGCTGGTGCCGACTCACCACGCGCACCGGCCGCGTTGAGGGCGCGCCCTCCGTTTCCAACCCCCAGGACAGACCATTTCAGATCAACCCCGATTCCGCGCCCTTTCTCTCGGCGCAGGTCTGTACCGAGTTCAGCACGTTGCACGCGGCTTACTAAGCCTCCAGCAAACGCAACAACACAGCCTGGCCGCCGAAGCCATGCCCCCGGTCAGCGATCAGAGCGGCTTCGGACGTACGACCCAGCCACAGCCCGACCCCTGCCTGCCCTCCGCTCCACCACCACCGAGGAGAACGACCTGACATCCCCGCCCCAGCCCCTCCACGTCGAAGCCGACATTCGCCAGCAAGTGACCCTCCTCGCCCGCGCCCTGGGACTCACCCCCAGCGAGACCATCGCTCACCTGCTCCGCCTCTACGCCCAGCCCACGCCCGAGACACCAGCCCGCCCGGACATGCTCACCCCCGTCTACGCCATCTATCAGCGCAGACGCATCGAGGGGCACTTCGATCGTTCCACCGGCGCTCTGAGCATCCCTGCAGGCCCCGGGGCGGGGCAGTACAAGACTCCCAGCGGCGCTGCTCGCGCCGTCATCACGGCGCTACGCCCGCAGGTCTCGCCTATCCGTACCGGATGGACTTTCTGGCGCCTTGCCGAGACCGGCGCCCACCTCGAAGTCCTCCGCGGCTCCGCCACTCACACACGCACCACAACGAGCCCGCCCGCACCGCCGCCCGCCAGTAGAGCCACGCCGCGCACCCGCTGACCCCCCGCCGATCCACCCCGGGGAGCAGGTCCGCCGTCACCGGCGGCCCGTCCGGACTGGCCTCAGATGCCGCAGTCGCCGGCCCTCGCGCGAGCTGCCCCGGCACCCCAGCTGTCCCTTCGCCCCGCGGATCACTACGCCCTCACCCCTGGAATTCTATGAGCACCCCCACCCTGAGAATCCTTTCGCTCGGCGCCGGAGTCCAGTCCAGCACCTTGCTCGCCCTGTCCGCCGAGGGCGTCCTCCCCAAGGTCGATTACGCGATTTTCGCCGACACGGGATGGGAGCCGAAAGCCGTTTACGCCCATCTGGACCGCCTGGAAGAAGAGGTGGCAAAGCCCGCCAGTATTCCAGTCCTTCGCGTCGCATCCGGAAATATTCGAAGCGATGCGTTGAATCCCGATCACCGGTTCGCCTCGATGCCTCTCCATATCCTCAACAAAGACGGCCGGCCCGGGATGACCCGCAGGCAGTGCACCGGCGAATATAAGATAAAACCAATAAAGCAGAAGGTGCGTGAACTTCTCGGGCACCCCTACCCATCACGCATCCCCAGGGGGATGTTCGTCGAGCAGTGGGTCGGTATCTCGACCGATGAGTTCCACCGGGCCAAGGACGCCGATGTCCAGTACATGCGCAACCGCCACCCCCTTCTGGACCTCGGCTGGAGCAGAGCGGACTGCGTCCGTTACCTGAGCTCACTCGGGCTGGCCGAGACGCCGAAATCGAGTTGCCTCGGATTCCCTATTGAATCTTCGTGTTGCAGCGGTACGAGTTGCGAGCGAAGAGGGACGTGTGAGCAAGTTCTGGCAAGTGCACTGGGTGACGAGGCGGCACGCCGCCGAGGCGAGCGATCACCCTGTGTTGAAGGAGTGGGCCGACCTCGATGTACGGGAGGAGGCCGCCCGGATCGACCCCGGGGACGTGTTCTTCACGGACCCGAACTACCAGGTGGACCTGCGGCTGACGCTGTACACGACGCGTTCGGCGTTCGCGCATCTGGCCAGGGAGACGCGGCGGAACTACGCCGGGGACTGCTGTCTGTTCTTCAACTTCCTGTGGCAGCGGGGCAAGAACTGGTGCGATGCCGAGGTCGAGGACCTCCTCGATTTCGAGGACTGGCGGCGCTGGTCGCCGCGGAATCCCCGGCGGATCGGCGGCTCGAAGTGGGACCGCGAGCTGTCCGCGCTGGCCCGGCTCTACAAGTGGGCGGCGGCGAAGAGGTACGTGGCGGTCAACCCGGTTGTGATGCGGGAGGTGCTGGGCCGCCACGGCGAGATGGTCAGCGTTCCGGCCCAGCGGGCGAAGGACGCGAGGTCGAGCAACGTGAAGTGGCTGACTCCGCGGGCCTACCGGTTGTGGAGGGACGTGGGTCTGCGCGGCTACACCGCGGACGGGCGTCGGGATCCGTCGTTTCGGGGCCGGAACGACGACCGCAATGCCGCCTACTCCGACCTGCTGTTTTCCTCGGGGATGCGCTTGTCGGAGGGCGGTTCGCTGCTTACTTTCGAGGTGCCGGCCCTGGAGGAGAGCGTGAAGCGCTTCTTCGACGGGCGGCTGGCGAAGGCGGCCACGAAGAGCCGGCGCGAGCGGACGTTCTACGTCGCGGTCGAGGATCTGCGGTCGGTCGCCGCCTATGAGCGGACGACGCGGCGGGCGGTGATCCGGCGGGCTCAGGCCAGGGGCGTCTACGAGGCGAGGGACGACATCTGGGTCCTGGAGAAGCGGTCCGGTCGCCAGCGGTCGATCCTGCACTTGTGGGACGAGAACGGGCAGTCGGTCCAGCGGCCTCTGTCGTCGCTGGACGTCGAAGAGCGTCAGCGCCTGTTCGTCGAGGGGGACGGCGGTCTGGAGCCGTTGTGGCTGTGGTTGTCGCAGGACGGGCGCCCGTTTCAGCCGCATTCGTGGGAGGCGGTTTATCGGGCGGCTTCCGAGCGCTGCCACAAGGTGCTGGAGGGCAAGGTTGCCGAGCCGCCCTACTTCACACCCCATATGGCCAGGCATTCTTTCGCGTTGAAGATGCTGGTCGCGCTGATGCACGCGCTGGACAAACGGTTCGGCCTCACGCCGGAGGAGCGGCGGGACTTCCGCCTGCTTTACGGGGATGCCTGGCGGATGGTCAAGGACCTCCTCGATCACGCGAGCGAGGAGACCACCCGCAAGATCTACCTCGCCCCTGTCTCGGACCTGCAGATCAGGTCCCTGCTGCTGGACGAGGCCGACCCGGGCACCAACGAGCTCCTGGCCCGGATCGCGAAGATGTCGGAGCGCGTCATAGACAGCGAGGCAGTGGTATGAGCACGCGAGGACGACCCGCTGCTTTGCCCGGGGACGACGGGCACCGGCGCAAGCTGCCGCTGGAGCCGGGTGACCTGCTGGTCTGGCACGTGGCCGAGGACGGGGCGAACAAAGCCAGTTACGACTTCGGCCAGCTGGCAGTCGGTCCGCGGATGCAGCGCGAACTGGCGGAGGCATTCGCCCTTCAGTGCGGTCCCACCGGCACCTGGAAGACGCTGCCCTCCAGCCGGGAGCCCTGGCTGATCTTGCTCTACTTCAGCCGCTTCCTGGCCGAGCAGGCGCACGTTCCGCAATCTCTGGGCGAGTTGACCGCGGACATCTGGGCGGGCTGGCGGCTGAGCCGCACGCCGAACTCCACGGGCAGCCGGCAGGTCCGCAAGGTCGCCCGGCTGCTGAAGCAGCATCCGCTGGTGCCCGAGGAGACCCGGAAGCTGATGAGCAAGCGGATGCCGAAGGAGAAGGCGCCGAAGGAGACCGCCTACAGCGACGCCGAGTTCGACCGCATCAAGCTGCTGGCCACTCAGCGGTTCCGACCAGCTCTGCATCGCATCCGTGCCAACCGGCAGCACCTCCTTGACTGGCGGGCGGGCCAGTTCGAAAGAGGTACAGACGGCTGGCTCGTCGGTGAGGCACTGGACCATTTGGTCCGCACCGGCGAGACGCCGTTCTTCATCCGCCCGGACGGCCGCTACCGTCCCGACCCGCGTTACACCGAAGCCCTGGGCGGCAACCGGGCCGAGGACACGTGGATGCGGCTGTTTATGACCACCGATGAGGGTTGCGCACTGATGATCCTGATCATCGCGGCCTACGGGTGGAACGCGACACCGGTCGTCGAGATGAAGGTGCCCGATGCGAGCCCCGACGCGGGCAACGAGGGGCAGATCATCTACCGGGTCGAGTTGGAGAAGCGGCGCCGCCGGCCGGCGGACCGCTATGAGACGAGGAACCTGGCCGACTGGGGAGCGACCTCTCCCGGACGGCTGATCACGCACGCGATCGAGTCCACCGCCCCGGCACGGGAGATGCTGAAGAACGTGGGGGCACCCACCGACCGGCTGATCGTCTGGCGGCTCGCTCAGCGGCGGGCCGCCTACGGCGAGGGGACGGCCGGCCTGTTCGACGGCCACTTCCACGCCAACGTCTGGCGCAACTGGCGCCAGGAGCTGGGCGGCGAGGTCTCGTTGAACCTGCGGCGCCTGCGCAAGACCGTGGTGATCGCGCATCAGCGGCAGCCCACGCAGCACAGTCAGGACACCCACGACGGTGCTTATGTCCTGCCGGACCCGCGCACGCACGCGGCGGCCCAACCGGTGATCACCGACGGGATCGAGGAGGCGATCGAGGCGGCCAGGTCGTCGTTCAAGGCCCAGATCAGCCGGGCGGACACGAACGTGGACCAGGACACCCCGACCACCAGCTGCAGCGACTACACCCACAGCCCGTTCGGGGAACAGGGGGTGCCTTGCCGGGCGTCGTTCCTGCTCTGCACGGCCTGCCCTAACGCCGTGATCACACCGCGTCACCTGCCGCGGCTGGCCTATCTGCTGCACGTGCTGGAGGAGTTGAGGGCGGCGCTTTCGCCGGAGGTGTGGGACCAGGACTGGCGCGAGCCCTTCGCGCGGCTGCGGGACCTGCGCAAGGCCCCCGACTTCACCGACACGGAATGGAACGACGCCCTGGAGAAGGCAAGTGCCCACGAACGAAGGGTCATTGACCAGCTGATGATGAAGGGATTCGACGCATGACCCTGGCCTTGAACCCCCGCTTCGCGGCCCCGGCGGCCGACGCCTTCGTGTTCGATCCCGACCGGGCGGTCGAGGGCCGTCGCGACTTCGTGCCCCGCTACGGCGACGACGGCTGGTCGTTGCTTGCGCTGACCCAGAACCCCTCGCAGACGGATGACATCATCCGCTGGCGATGGTTCCCCGAGGTCTTCAAGGAGCCGTTCCGTTACGCATCCTGGACTTTGATCAACTACCCGCTGCCCGACAGGGACGTTGCCCTGCGCGGCGCCGCCATGCGCTCCAAGCTCAGCGTCGGCCGGATCACGAGGACGGTCAGCGACTGGTCGATGTTCGCCCAGTGGCTCGACGAGCGCGGGATCAAGCAGCTCTCGCTGGTGACGGCCGGGGATTTGTCGGATTACAGCCACCATCTCGACAAGGTGCGGGGGCTGGCTCGCAACACGGCCGCCAGTCATCTGATCGCGCTCTCCCGGCTGCACTACTACGGACGGTTGTATCTGCCCGACACCGACCGGCTCGTCACGCCGCCGTGGGTCACGGAGGGCATGGACGACTACTTGCCGGCGGCCTCGCCGCTGGGCGAGAACGTCACCGATCCGATCGCCCCGGCGACGATGGGGCCGTTGCTGGTCTGGGCCCTGCGGTTCGTCGAGGAGTACGCCGACGACATCCTGGCGGCCTTCGAGGAACACCGACGGCTGGTCGAGATCGCGGAAGGGCTGAAGGGCCCGTTCAAGAAGGGATCGGGCCTGCGGCTGGTCACCTACCTCGAACAGCTGGAGGCCGAGGGCAGACCCGTCCCGGCGTTGATCGGAGACACGAAGATCTCGACGCCGGGGGTGTTCCTGGCCGGGCTGACGGGGACTCCGGCCGTGAAGGTCCACCAGGTCATGAACTATCCGCGCTGGAAGGCATACAAGGTCCAAAACCCCGGCCGGTGCCTGCTGGATACCCCCATCACCGCGAAACTGGGCGGGGAGCCCTGGCACGGTCCGTTCGACTTCCACGACGTCCCCGGGATCCTGAAACACCTGGTCACCGCCTGTTTCATCGTCCTGGGCTATCTCACCGGGATGCGAACCGGGGAGATCCTGGCGCTGGAGAACGGGTGCTGCCCGGATCCACAGGGGCCGCCGGAGGCGGCCCGGCGGCACCTCATCTATGCCCGGCAGTTCAAGGTCGCCCGCGACGACGACGGCAATCACCAATCCGCCGGAGTCGTACGCGAAGCTCCCTGGGTGGCAGTCCCGCAGGTCGTCACGGCAGCGCGGGTGCTGGAACAACTCGGCGGGCACGAACTGCTGTTCGCAATTGAGGTCCACGAACCGCTCCAGCCCGAGCGCCGCAGCGGCAGGTCGCTGGCGATCGCCACGATGAGCAACCGCATCGAGTCGTTCATCGGGTGGGTCAACACCCATGCCCAGAGCCGGGGACGACAGGCTGAGGCAATCCCGGCCGACCCGCATGGACGGGTCGGCACGGGCCGCTTCCGCCGCACTCTGGCCTGGCACATCGCCCGCCGACCCGGCGGACTGGTGGCACTGGCAGTTCAGTACGGGCACATGCGCACGCTGATCAGCGAGGGCTACGGATCGCGCTCGCGCGGCGGCATCCACGACCTTCTCGACTTCGAAACCGCCCGCAACGTCGCCGAGCAACTCAGCGAGGTCCACGAGGCCATCCAGGACGGCGCAGGCGTCTCGGGCCCCGCCGCAAGGCGTCTGATCAACGCCGCCGCCCAGGAACACCACCGCTTCAGCGGTCTCATCACCTCCAATCGTCAGGCCAAAGACCTACTGGCCGACCCGACCCTGAACGTCTTCGAGAACAAGGAGGCATTCCTGTTCTGCAACTACGACCGGACCAAAGCGCTCTGCCATCCCGGCCGCAACGCGAAGAGCGAGGCCCCCAGCCTGGACCGCTGCAAGGTCAACTGCGCGAACATCGCCCGCACCGACACACACGCACATCAACTCCGAGAAGCAGCCGACGACTTGGGCCGCCAGGCCGCCTCTGGCCTGGTTCCCGAACCACTGGCCGACCGGCTGCTGGAACGGGCCCAGGTCCTGACCGAGCTCGCTAACCAGCACGACCACGACCGCGTCCTGGCGGCAGCGGGGGCCGAGTCGTGAGCAACGACAACGAGAGGAAGAACATCAGGGCCGCGATGGACCGGCTGCTGGCCGGCACCCCGCTGCGGTCCGACGGAGCGCTGACCGTCCTCGCGCTGGCCGCCGAGGCAGACGTGAAACGCCACGTCCTCACCCACCGGCATACCGACCTCAAGGACGAGTTCTACGCGAAGGTCCGAGCTCAGGGACGGGTCCCCGACAGCGAACGCAAGCTGCGGGCCGAACTGAAGAAGACCAAGGAGCGACTGGCCGAGCTGATCGAGGAGAACAAGCGACAGCAGGCCGAGATCGAGACATTCGCCCGCGTGGTGAACGTCCTCACCATTGAGAACCACCAGCTCCGCGACCAGTCGGGGCATAAACGAGCCTCAGTGGTGGCCTTGCGCCCGGCCCCCGAGCCCGGCTCGTAGTCGCACCGCCTCGTCTCGTCCTGACCGCTGCGCGGTCAGGACGAGACCACAGGACCTGTCGAGCACGAGCTCAATCAGAGGGCACCGCCGTCTGATCGACGAGCACTCCTCGTCCGAGGCGTTGCGTTGACCACGTGAACCCGCACCGATGGGAGGGCGCAAGCGTCCTGCGAGCAACCGCGCGGTCCGGCCAGGGACTGAGAGTCCGGTGTTTATACCTTGCTCGCGACCACCATGTAGTTCTCGGCCTCAAGATCGAACGTGCTCAGTTCCGTTTGGAGTCCGACCCGGTGCAGCTCGACTTCGAGTTCCTCGTACCGGTAGGGCCAGCAGGACAGCAGTTCCGAGCGGACAAGAACCGGCCCGGTCGCATCAACTTGGGCGATCGCAATCTCGATGTGGTGCTCGTCCTCCCAATGCGGCGCAATCTCCCAGCGGTAGACCACGACGGCATCGCGACCGTTCCGGCGGACGAGTCGGTCCCAGATGTCCAGCCGGGAACCTCTGGCCCTCACGAGTTCCCAAGTGCGGGATGTGAGTACCAAACGCCCGCCGGGGCGCAGAAGCCGTGACATCGACTCCAGAGCAGCACCCCTGCCTGTCGCGCCCGCGGCATGGTGAAGCGAGTTGCCAACGCAGAACACCATGTCGAACGTGTTGTCCTGGAAATGGTCGGGCAACTCTTCCCAGTTCGCCCGTACGGCCCGCACGGATGTCCCGAACTCCTCAGACAACTCTGCAGTCCGACGAACCATCGCCTCGCTGGCGTCAGTTGCGACAACCTGAATGCCACGACCGGCGAGGCCAACCGCCAACTGTCCGGTTCCGCACGAACAGTCGAGGACGTGAGCGTTTGACGGCAGGAGACGGAGGACGTCATCGAACGACGCAGCGAACTCGGCTGGAGGCAACTTTGCATCCGAGATGAGCCATTCGTACACCTCGGCAAGCACGTCATATTCCGTCACAACCACTACCTCCGTCACGCGGCAGACTCACGGCGGGACGTCAGTCCATCAGCGGAGCAAGCCGGGCACCAATGGTTTTCGCAAGGATGGGCCACCGCTCGGGCACCACGGGCATCTCGCGCTCAAGCTCGTCACGCGGCCAAGGGCCGCCGAGATAGGTGTGCGCCTCTGGCGACGCCAGCAGCTCGATGAACGCCGCACGGTCCCGGGCCTCGGGCTCACGGAGCGCCAGCCACCTAATCAGCAGGCTCAGCAGCGATCAAGAATCGCAGACCCGATCAAGCCACCGGTCCGGGCCCCACCCTCATCAGCGGGGCCGGGCCCCACAACCACACCTGCCAGGGACGGGATGTCTCCCGTTCTCGTTCACAGCATCGACTTCGGCCGTGGCGGGCCGCATCCCGAAGTGCCGATCTACTTTCGGGATTCGTGAATAGAGCCACCCTCTCCGCTATTACGCAGAGTCACCTCAACAACCAACACCAGGAGTCAAATGAGAGATCGCTACAACACAGCCAGACTTGACAGGGAACTCGGATGCCCGTTCCACGGAAATGCACAGTGGAGGCACATCAGGGATACGTCACCGTCCGAGTGGGCGGATGTGGTCGAATTCGATGCAGCCATCCGTCGGGGAAACGCCCGTGCCAACGCATCGGGAAACCGCCTGCTCGGCGAGGCATTCCTGCATCGCTCCCGCGTCCCCTTGAGCGAAGCCCCGATCGATCACGTCACCGCCGCCGAAAAGGCCGCCCTCCAGATCGGGGCGGACGAGGCGGAGGAACTGGAAAACGGCGTCGAGGACGGCTGCTCGCCCTGGGCGTGCCGCGGAGACGCGGACGCAATGGGGCAGACCGATTTCGGGCTGGCCACGTGATACTCGACCTGTTCGCGGGTCCGGGCGGCTGGAGCCGGGCACTGGGAGTGCTCGGGGTTCGTGACATTGGCCTGGAGTGGGATGCCTGGGCCTGCAAGACACGTTCGGCTGCTGGGCAGTTGACGGTGCGGACCGACGTGGCGATGTATCCGACCTGGCCCTTCATCGGCCGGACCCGCGGGCTGATCGCATCCCCGCCATGCCAGGCGTGGAGCATGGCCGGCAAACGCCTGGGCCTGCTCGACCAGCCGCTCGTGCACGACGCTGTGGAGAATCTCGCCGCAGGACGCGACACCCGCGAGCGCCTCCTCACTGCCTGCCGCGACGAACGCTCCCTACACGCGGCGGAACCGATGCGCTACCTCCACGCCCTGAACGCGGTCGGCGAGCCCGAGTGGGTGGTCATGGAGGAGGTACCCGATGTCCTTCCGCTGTGGAAGCAGTACGCGGCTGTGCTGCGGCGCTGGGGCTTCTCCGTGTGGACGGGCATCCTCAACGCCGCCGACTACGGAGTACCCCAGACGCGAAGGCGCGCCATCCTGCTCGCCTCACGGGTCCGTACAGCTCAGCCCCCCGCACCGACACACGCCCAGGTCGGCGAGCCCGACTCGCTGTTCGGGCCGGGCCGCACCCGCTGGGTCAGCATGGCCGAAGCGCTCGGCTGGGGTGCCACCGACCGGCCCGTGCCCACCGTCTGCGCCGGCGGCGGACCCGGCGGTGGCCCGGAGCCGTTCCCCTCCGGCTCCCGCAAAACCCTGTCCGACGCCCGTGAGCGCGGCACGTGGATGCCCCGGCCGGGCGGGGTGGTCCTGCAGTCCCGCCTCGAAGGCGCGGGATGGGCGGCCCGGCACGGCACCCGCGACAACCTGGCCGCCGACGCTCCGGCGCCCACGTTCACCGCCGAGTCGCACCGCTGGTCCTGGTCCCTGCGCAGCAACAACCAGGCCAACGCCACCATCCGGCCATTGTCCGAGCCGGCGGGCACGCTGTTCTTCGGACACCGCTCCAACGAATGCACCTGGATCGCCGAGCTCCCTGTCTCTTCGCAGGACGAAGCGGGGCCGGTGCCCGCACCGAAGCCGATCCGCATCACCGCCCGCGAGGCCGGCATCCTGCAGACCTTCCCCGCCAGCTACCCCTGGGCCGGAAACAAGAGCCAGCAGTTCTCCCAGATCGGCAACGCGGTACCCCCGTTGCTCGCGGCCCACCTGCTCGCCCCCCATCTGGATGTCCATCTCAGCCCCAACGACTTCACCCTGGCCGCGTAATGCCCCACACGTCCCACCCCGACGAGGACGACCTCGAAGCGATCCCACGGCCGCACCCGGTCTTCCACGTCGAGCAGGCCCTCCTTGGTGCTCTCCTGCTCGAACCCCAACACCTACGCGAGGTGACCGGTATCGGCCCTGATGCGTTCTCCACCGCCGCGCATCGCGCTCTGTTCGCCGCGATCCGCGCCCTGCCGCCCCCGGACCCGGTCGAGCACGCGAAGAACGCGAAGTGGCTCGACACCGTGCTCACCACCGC